>NZ_KV828391.1:0-178716 GCF_001836405.1 Pseudomonas sp. HMSC057H01
TCGGCACCGAGCTGTTGAGTGACCTGCTGGGCTTCCAGGCGTGCCGCTTCTTCCGCTTTGCGTTTGGCGTCCGCTTCTGCCTGACGCTGGGCTTCTGCCTCCGCCCGGCGGCGGTCGGTTTCAGCATTGAGCTTGTTCAAGCGCTCTTGAAGACTATTGATCTGATCATTCAGGATGATTGTGTTGTAGCTTGCTTGCAGCTTATCCAGACTAGCCGAGTTCTGAACCACATCCAATTCGTTATCTAGTTCAGGGCGCTTTCGATTTAGCAGCCCGGTGACAACTACGGTTGATCTTTCCAGCCACTGCTCAGGTGTGAAGCTGGCAGGTAGTGCCGGATACTTGGCAGCTTCCGTATCCAACTCTGCCTGAACGTCGGCTTCCAGACTCTCTTTCCTCTTTTTGAAGTCAGCCTCCATGGCCAGAGTAAAACCACGGAAAGGGTTACCGAACGGATAGTTGCTTAGTATGTCCTGCCTGTCTCGTGATACGTCTATGCTAACTCCGCCAGGTTTCCCGGGGCGACTTGAGTATCTAACAATCAGTGGCGGTGGTGCATCAGCCATAGTTTTTACCTCGATTTGAGCTTGAGAAAATATACAGAGGTATTCTTGCTGGAATATGTGCCCACTGGAATCCAACTTCTAAAATCAACGCCAATGCACCTGGCACACACGCCAATCAACTACAATCCCTCCACACGACCATGAGCGTCATCGATTTCCTTCAATAGAGCTGACTCATTTGCGCATGTGTCCATCAAACGGTCATTTCCTGAACGCACACCTCATCTACCCCGGCCAGTCACGGAAGCCGCATACCTTCAGTTCATTAACGAACTCCCACTTTCAAAATTCATCCATGCCGCCCCTTCGCGAGCTTCCGGACAAAGCCACGCTGATTGCGAGCCCAGCGTTTTTGATTGCAAGCCGCTGCACCTGGTCAGGCCATTTCCGCAGCACATGAAGTCCTGGCCGATATACCGGCAGGGCCAGCCATCGTTCGACGAATAAAGCCACCTCAGCCATGATGCCCTTTCCATCCCCAGCGGAACCCCGACATGGACGCCAAAGCTCTGCTCCTCGGCAGCCTCTGCCTGGCCGCCCCATTCGCCGACGCGGCGACGCTCGACAATGCCCTCTCCGCCTGCCTCGCCGCCCGGCTCGGTGCACCGCACACGGCGGAGGGCCAGTTGCACCAGCCAATCATCCTTGAGGCCCGGCGCTCCACCGGCGAATGCGGCTGTACCTCAGCGCTGGTGCGATATCGGCTGCTGGCCATGCATGCCAATGCGAAGGCACAGGTCCTTCAGGAAGGTCTGCTCGACGGTCGCTACGAAGGCACCCGTACCCTAACGCTGGCAGCGGATGCGCAACTGGCGGCCGACAGCACGCTCGTGGTACGTCTTGGTTGCGCCGTCGCCGAATGACCATCCACCGACCCAGCGAGGTTCGCGATGCACCTGCTTTACCCCTCCGCCCCCGATCGCAGCAACGCGGTCGATGAACTCTTCGCCGAGGAATATGACGCGGCCCGTTCGGCAGGCTTGGCCTGTTCGCTGTTCTGCGACGAGGAACTGGAAAGTGGACGCTTCCGCGCCCGCCCGGAGTTTCCGGCAAACACCCAGGTGCTGTATCGCGGCTGGATGCTCACACCGGAAAACTACGCTCGCCTGCACGGCGCGATCCTCGTCGCTGGCGGACGGCCCCTGACCAGTCCACAGCAATATCGGCACTGCCATTACTTGCCAGAGTGGTATCCGCTCTGTGAGGACCTCACGCCGGCGACCCTGTTCCTGTCCAGGAACGCCGACTTCGAGGCAGTGTTGGCGCAAAGCCCGTGGCGCGCCTGGTTCGTCAAGGACCATGTGAAATCCCTGACCACCCAGCGCGGCTCGAAGGCCACCAATGCTGCGGAAGTGCGGGAAGTCCTCGATTCGATCGAGCGTTATCGAGGCACCATCGAAGGCGGTGTATGCCTTCGGGAGTTCGAGGCGCTGCGTGCGGAAACCGAGGAACGCTACTTCGTTCTTCACGGCCGCGCTCACGGGCGTCTCGATACCGTCCCGCCGCTAGTGGAACAGGTGGCACAACGTATCGATTGCCCGTTCTTTTCCGTCGACGTGGTCGAGTCGACCAGTGGCGAGTTGCGCCTGATGGAACTCGGCGATGGCCAGGTCTCCGACCGCAAGCAATGGCCCGCCGCACGCTTCGCGGCGATGCTGGCACAGGCATAGTCGGAACCGCTGCAATCCCAACCCGACCAAGCTCCCCTTGATCGATCCCGAGGGGGGCTCGTCACTCGCCCAGTGCCTCGACCACTTACTCTCATCCGAAGCCCAGGAACGGTTGTCCGTCCCCTCGCCCATGGATATTTCTTCCACTCTGCAATCCAGTTCATAAATCCCATAAAAGCCCTCTTCCGCTCCCCGCCAGCCTCCCCGCATCCCGCACCCTAGACGCCCCGCCGCTCTCCGCCGGCTCGCCCGACAAGAAAAACCAACCGCTCGATCAGCCTCATCCTTCACCCATCACAGGAGCCATCGCGATGCACCTGATACCCCATTGGATCCCCCTGGTCGCCAGCCTCGGCCTGCTCGCCGGCGGCTCGTTCGCGTCCGCCGCCGAGGAAGCCTTCGACCTCTGGAACGAATGCGCCAAGGCCTGCGTGCTCGACCTCAAGGACGGCGTGCGTTCCAGCCGCATGAGCGTCGACCCGGCCATCGCCGACACCAACGGCCAGGGCGTGCTGCACTACTCCATGGTCCTGGAGGGCGGCAACGACGCGCTCAAGCTGGCCATCGACAACGCCCTCAGCATCACCAGCGACGGCCTGACCATCCGCCTCGAAGGCGGCGTCGAGCCGAACAAGCCGGTGCGCTACAGCTACACGCGCCAGGCGCGCGGCAGTTGGTCGCTGAACTGGCTGGTACCGATCGGCCACGAGAAGCCCTCGAACATCAAGGTGTTCATCCACGAACTGAACGCCGGTAACCAGCTCAGCCACATGTCGCCGATCTACACCATCGAGATGGGCGACGAGTTGCTGGCGAAGCTGGCGCGCGATGCCACCTTCTTCGTCAGGGCGCACGAGAGCAACGAGATGCAGCCGACGCTCGCCATCAGCCATGCCGGGGTCAGCGTGGTCATGGCCCAGACCCAGCCGCGCCGGGAAAAGCGCTGGAGCGAATGGGCCAGCGGCAAGGTGTTGTGCCTGCTCGACCCGCTGGACGGGGTCTACAACTACCTCGCCCAGCAACGCTGCAACCTCGACGATACCTGGGAAGGCAAGATCTACCGGGTGCTCGCCGGCAACCCGGCGAAGCATGACCTGGACATCAAGCCCACGGTCATCAGTCATCGCCTGCACTTCCCCGAGGGCGGCAGCCTGGCCGCGCTGACCGCGCACCAGGCTTGCCACCTGCCGCTGGAGACTTTCACCCGTCATCGCCAGCCGCGCGGCTGGGAACAACTGGAGCAGTGCGGCTATCCGGTGCAGCGGCTGGTCGCCCTCTACCTGGCGGCGCGGCTGTCGTGGAACCAGGTCGACCAGGTGATCCGCAACGCCCTGGCCAGCCCCGGCAGCGGCGGCGACCTGGGCGAAGCGATCCGCGAGCAGCCGGAGCAGGCCCGTCTGGCCCTGACCCTGGCCGCCGCCGAGAGCGAGCGCTTCGTCCGGCAGGGCACCGGCAACGACGAGGCCAGCGCCGACGTGGTGAGCCTGACCTGCCCGGTCGCCGCCGGTGAATGCGCGGGCCCGGCGGACAGCGGCGACGCCCTGCTGGAGCGCAACTATCCCACTGGCGCGGAGTTCCTCGGCGACGGCGGCGACGTCAGCTTCAGCACCCGCGGCACGCAGAACTGGACGGTGGAGCGGCTGCTCCAGGCGCACCGCCAACTGGAGGAGCGCGGCTATGTGTTCGTCGGCTACCACGGCACCTTCCTCGAAGCGGCGCAAAGCATCGTCTTCGGCGGGGTGCGCGCGCGCAGCCAGGACCTCGACGCGATCTGGCGCGGTTTCTATATCGCCGGCGATCCGGCGCTGGCCTACGGCTACGCCCAGGACCAGGAACCCGACGCGCGCGGCCGGATCCGCAACGGTGCCCTGCTGCGGGTCTATGTGCCGCGCTCGAGTCTGCCGGGCTTCTACCGCACCGGCCTGACCCTGGCCGCGCCGGAGGCGGCGGGCGAGGTCGAACGGCTGATCGGCCATCCGCTGCCGCTGCGCCTGGACGCCATCACCGGCCCCGAGGAGGAAGGCGGGCGCCTGGAGACCATTCTCGGCTGGCCGCTGGCCGAGCGCACCGTGGTGATTCCCTCGGCGATCCCCACCGACCCGCGCAACGTCGGCGGCGACCTCGACCCGTCCAGCATCCCCGACCAGGAACAGGCGATCAGCGCCCTGCCGGACTACGCCAGCCAGCCCGGCAAACCGTCGCGCGAGGACCTGAAGTAGCTGCCGCGACCGGCCGGCTCCCTTCGCAGGAGCCGGCCTTCTCGGGGCCTGGCCATACATCAGGTTTTCCTGATGCCAGCCCAATCGAATATGAATTCATCCTGATAGATAATCCGCCTAACCTGCGTCTGCCACGCTTTCGCTCGTCCCGGAAGCGGCCATAACAATTCCAATAGCCGACGAGGACTCTCCATGCTCACCCATCGCACCGGTGGCATCCGCCTTTCCCCTTCCCCGCAGCGCTCGCCCGGAGACCGCCATGACTGATCTCCGCGATACCTCCCGCGACGAACGCCTGCTGGCGGCCCACGGCTATCGCCAGGAACTGGAGCGCGGGCTGAGCCTGTGGTCGTCCTTTTCCGTCGGCTTCGCCACCATCTCGCCGGTGGTGGGCATCTACTCGGTGATGTCCCTCGGCGCCATGAGCATGGGCCCCTCCTGGGTCTGGGTGGTGCCGCTGTGCCTGCTGCTGCAGTTCGGCGTGGCGCTGGTCTACGCCGAGCTGTCCTCGCAGTTTCCGCTGGCCGGCGGCTGCTACCAGTGGGTGCGGCGCCTGGTGGGCGACCGCCTGGCCTGGTTCACCGGCTTCCTCTACCTGGCTTCGGCGCTGGCCTCGCTGACTACCGTGGCCTACCTCGGTGGCTTCTGGCTCGGCCTGCTGGCGACCGGCGCGCCGCCGTCGGCCAACGGCCAGGTGCTCTGCGGCGCGCTGCTGCTGGCGCTGGGACTGGCGGTGAACCTGCTGGGGATCAACCCGTTGAAGTACTTCGTCAATGCCGGGATCGTCGCCGAGGCCATCGCCTCCATCGGTATCGGCGTGCTGTTGCTGCTGTTCTTCCGCAACCATCCGCTCGATCTGCTGTTCAGCGGCCCGGGCGGCACAGGCGATGCGGACGGTTCCTACCTGGACGGCGTGCTGACCGCGCTGGCGGTGGGCGGCTGGGCCTTCCTCGGCTTCGACGCCTGCTCGCAGATTTCCGAGGAAACCACCGATGCCCGCGTCTCCACTCCCCGGGCGATCCTGCGCTCGATGCTGGTGGTGGGACTCACCGTGATGCTCACCGCCTTCGCCGTGACCCTGTCCTACCAGGACATCGGCGCGGTGGTCAGCGGCCAGGTGGTCGACCCGGTCACCCCGGCGGTGGTGGACGCCTTCGGCGCCTGGGCCGAGCGGCCCTTCGTCGCAGTGGTGCTGATCGCCTTCGTCGCCTGCGTGGTGTCGGTGCAGACCTACATCGGCCGGGCGATCTTCGGCATGGCGCGCGACGCCATCCTGCCCGGCTCCGCCCTGCTGCGCCGGGTCGACCGGCGCAAGGTGCCGATGGCGGCGATGGTCTGCAGCACGCTGCTGGCCAGCCTAGGCCTGGCCCTGGGGCTGAACGCCACGGCGGTCGGCACGCTGATCGCGTTCGGCAGCGGCGGTTTCTTCGTGGTCTTTCTGATCGTCGCCGCCTGCGCCCTCTGGGCCCGCCTCGTCGGCCGCTGGGACCCGGACAAGGGCGCCTTGCGCCTGGGACGCGCGGGGCTGGCGGTGAACGTCCTGGCAGTCGCCTGGCTGTCGTTCGAGGCGCTCAACGTCGCCTGGCCGCGGGCCAGCCTCGCCCCGCCCGACGCGCCCTGGTTCCAGGTCTGGGCGGTGGTCGTGGTGTTCTCCGCGCTGGCCGCGTTCGGCCTGCTCTACATGGTCATCGCCAAGCCGCATCGGCGCATCGCCACCAGCCTCAGCTTCGCCGCTCCGCCGGCGGACTGACCCGCACGCGCCGGCCGTTCCGGCGCCTCCTCCGGTTGTTCCCGCACGCTGGCTTCGCGCCCGGCGGGGCCCGGCTCATCCTGCTTTCACGGAGCATCGCCATGAGCGACCTGCATTACTGGAACTACCCCACCGATATCCTCTGCGGCGTCGGCGCCCTGGAACAACTGCCGAGGCGTTGCGCGCTGGCGGGCGCACGCCGGCCCCTGCTGGTCACCGATCCCGGCATGCTCGCCCTGGAGCCCCTGCGCCTGGTGCGCGAGTGCCTGGAACGCGCCGGCATCGACCATGACCTGTTCCACGAACTGTCGAGCAACCCCAGCCTCGCTGAAGTCCAGGGCGGCGCCAGGCGCTTCGAGGCTGGCGGGCATGACGCGCTGATCGCCCTCGGCGGCGGCAGCGCCCTCGACGCGGCCAAGGGTATCGCCCTGCTCAGCCGCGATCCGCACGGCCTCGAACGCTTCGAATGGACACAGACGCTGCGCAGCTATCCGACCCTCGCCGACTACCCGCTGCTCGGCCTGCCGCCGCTGCTGGCGCTGCCCACGACCGCCGGCACCGGCTCGGAACTGGGACGCGAGGCGGTGCTGACCGACACGCAACTGGGCATCAAGCGGGTCGTCGGCCATCGCGAGCTGCTGGCCGCCTGCGTATTCCTCGACCCGCGCCTGACCCGCGGGTTGCCGCCGGCGCTGAGCGCCGCCACCGGCATGGACGCCCTCACCCATCACCTGGAGGCGCTGTTCTCGCCGCTCTACCATCCGATGTCGGCGGGCATCGCCCTGGAAGGCGTGCGCCTGGTCAGGCAGCACCTGGAAAACGCCGTGCGCGACGGCAACGACCTCGCCGCCCGGGAAGGCATGCTGGTAGCCTCGGCCAGCGCCGCGGTGGCATTCCAGAAGGGGCTTGGCGGGGTCCACGCCCTGGCCCACCCGCTGGGCGCTCGCCATCACCTGCACCACGGCCTGCTGAACGCCGTGCTGCTGCCCTACGTTCTGCTGGCCAACCGCCCGGCGATAGAAGCCGACGCCGCGCGCCTGGCGCGCTACCTGGAACTCGACGAAGCGAGCTTCGACGGCCTGCTGGCGTGGATCCTCGAACTGCGCGCGCGCATCGGCATCCCGGCGAACCTCGCCGCCCTCGGCCTGGACGGCGAGGACGCGCAATGGGTGGGCGAGCAGGCGCTGGCCGACCTGTCCTCCTCGGCGACCAACGCCCTGCCGCTCGATGCCCGGGATTATGCGCGCATCTACCGCCAGGCGGTGGCCGGGACTCTCGCCTGAGTGCTCAGGACGTCAGGCCGTGGACCTGCAGCAGGTCGTCGATGAAGGCGCGGGCGGCTTCGCTGAGGGGGCGCCCGGCATAGACGATCATGCGGTGCTCCACCGGATAGCTCAGCCGCTCCGGCAACAGCGCGCGCATCCGCCCGCGCTCGATCCAGGCTTCGGCGTAATGGGTCGGCAGGTAGCCCAGGTGGGTGCCGGCCAGCACGGCATGGGCGACCGCTTCCATGTGGTAGGCGGTGGCGCGGCTGCGCGACGGGCGTAGCGGCAGGACCAGGTTTTCCGGCAGGAAGCCGTGCATCACCCAGTCGCAGGCGGCGATCCGCTCCAGAGTCGGCTGCGCCTCGGCGAACAGCGGATGGTGATCGCCACAGAACACGCCGATCTCTTCACGATACAGCGGGCGGTATTCGAGGCTCGGCCGCGAACGGCTGAAATAGGAAATCGCCAGGTCCAGCTCGCCTTCGATCACCGCCAGTTCCAGCTCGGTGGGCGAATTGACGAAAAGGTTCAGTTGGACATCCTGGTCGCGCCGCTGGAAGCGCGCCAGCGCATCGCCGAAACGGGCCTGGGGCAAGGTCGCGAGATTGTCCGCCAGGCCCAGGTACAGTTCCCCGACCAAACGTCCGGACAACGCCTGCGCCTGGTCGCGAAACAGGCCGATGGCGTCGAACATCGTTCGCGAAGCCTCCAGCACCCGGCGGCCCTTGGCGGTCAGTCGGAAGCCGCCCTTGCCGCGCTCGCAGAGCCGGTAGCCGAGGCGCTTCTCCAGGCTGGCGATGTGCATGCTGATGTTCGACTGGCTCATGTTCAGCTCGGCCTGGGCCGCGGTGAAACCGCCGCACTTCACCACGCAGGCGAAGATGCGCAACAGACGCAGGTCTAGGTCGGTGACGTTTCTCAGCATGGCGGTCCGATCCGGCGCGAGGTCCCGCAGTCTAGCCGAGCGCCGCGACACACGGCCATCCAGCGGCGGCGCACGACGCGCCAGAGGCGCTGGCACATCATCGAAAATCTGGTCTATTCCAATTTCTTGAAAATACGCGGAAAAGTCCCGCCCAAAGGTGCAATCAGGACAAGAAAACGCACCAATACCGGGCAATCCCTCGAAAAAATCGAATGGTTTCGCTCTATTTTTGGTCTAGACCATAAAAATACCCGGTGCTAGATTGACCTTCGCCAGCCGGCCCAGCCTGACCGGATCGGCGCCACGCACCGCCGCCACACCTTCACAATCCATCTCAGTCTCGGCAGGACCGAGCAGGAGCGCGTCGACAGCCAACCTTGCGCACGAAAAAAGCCATGGAAAAGGCATCTGGCCTAGACCATGCATCCGGACAGCTTTGCAGCAGCACAACAAGAACAACCTCCCCGCACTGTCTAGACCCATAGGGACCCACATGAACAACCACAACGGTACCCTGCACCGTGGCTGGCAATCGCTCCAGCGCTGGCGCATCCAGATCTTCGTCATCACCTGGCTGGCCTACGCCGCCTTCTACTTCACCCGCAAGGCCTTCTCGGTGGCCAAGCTCGGCATCGCCGAAGACCCTTCCTTCGAACTCGACAAGAGCGCCATGGCCGATCTCGATGCCCTCTACCTGGCCGCCTACGCCGTGGGCCAGTTCATGTGGGGGGTGTTCGCCGACCGCTTCGGCACCCGCGTGGTGGTGCTCGGCGGTTTGCTCACCTCGGCGCTGGCGGCGCTGGCGATGGGTACCTTCGCCACCCTGCCGATCTTCGCCGCCTGCATGGTGGTCCAGGGCCTGGCGCAGTCCACCGGCTGGTCGGGGCTGTGCAAGAACATCGGCGCCTTCTTCGCCACCTACGAGCGAGGCCGCGTGCTCGGCCTGTGGAGTACCTGCTACGCCTTCGGCGGGCTGGTGGCGACGCCGTTCGCCGGCTGGTGCGCCTACCGGTTGACGCATGACTGGCGCATGGCCTTCCTGTCCTCGGCGGGAGTGGTGCTGGCGGTGGCCGTGCTGTTCTTCTTCCTCCAGCGCAACCGTCCGCAGGACGTCGGCCTGCCGCCCGTGGAGGCCGAGGCCGCGCCCCCCGCCAACGCGCCCCGGCCGAGCCATTCCGGCGCCCTGCTGAAGGCGCTCAGGAATCCCCACGTGCTGGTCCTCGGCATCGCCTACTTCCTGCTCAAGCCGGCGCGCTACGCGATCCTGCTCTGGGGCCCGGTGATCATCTACGAACGCATGCCGGAGATCGGCAAGGTCGCCTCGGCCATCGTGCCTTCGGCCTTCGAGGTCGCCGGGCTGGCCGGGCCGATCCTCATCGGCCTGGCCTCGGACAAGCTGTTCGGCGCCCGCCGCATGCCGGCCTGCGTGCTCAGCCTGGCGGCGCTGACCCTGAGCCTGGCGCTGTTCGTCCCGGCGATGCAGAGCGGCAGCCTGTACCTGGTGGTCGGCCTGCTGTTCATGATGGGCGTCACCCTCTACGGGCCGGACTCGATGATCAGCGGCGCCGCCGCCATCGACTTCGGCACCAGCGAGGCGGCCGGCACCGCCACCGGCTTCGTCAACGGCTGCGGCTCGGTCGGGGCGATCCTCGGCGGCCTGCTGCCGGGCTACTTCGACACCCTCACGGTGTTCTTCGTGTTCACCGCCACCGCGCTGCTCGCCAGCCTGCTGCTGGTGCCGTTCTGGAACAGCCGGCCGGGCGCGCGCCGCGTCGAACCGAAGGCGCATGCCGGCGGGCCGCTGCTGGCGGCCGGCAAGCCGCGTTGAAACCTCTCCGAACCACCGCCCGGCGCCAGGCGCGCCGGGCCAATCCCTAGCGAACAAGGAACCGCCTATGCCACTTGCCCTCTTCGACCTCGACGACACCCTGATCGACGGCGACTGCGCGACCCTCTGGGGGCGCTACATGACCGAACTGGGCTGGGTCGAGAAAACCGCCTTCCTGCACCAGGAACGCCGCCTCATGGAACTCTATGCCGAGGGCCGGCTGGCCATGGAGGACTACATGGACTTCAGCCTGGCGCCCATCGCCGGCCGCACCCCGGCGGAAATCGCCGGCGCCGTCGAGGATTTCGTCGCGCGGATCGTTGCGCCGCGCATCCACGCCGACGCCGTGCGCTGCCTGGAACGCCACCGCCAGGCCGGCGACCGCCTGCTGATCATCTCCGCCTCGGCGCACTTCCTGGTCAGCGCCATCGGCCGCCGGCTGGGGGTGGACGAGGTGCTGGCGATCGACATCGAGGAGCGCGACGGCCTCTACACCGGGCGCACCCGCGGCACCCTCACCTACCGCGAGGGCAAGGTCCGTCGCCTCGACGCCTGGCTGGCCCAGGAGGGCGAGACGCTGGCCGGCGCGACCTTCTATTCCGACTCGCGCAACGACCTGCCGCTGCTCTCGCGGGTCGACCGGCCGCACACGGTGAACCCCGACCCGGCGCTGCTCGGGCACGCCCGCGAGGCCGGCTGGCCGGTGCTGGAATGGCGCTGAGAAGGCGCGCCGCGCTATACCGCCGGCGGCCCGGAAGCATTACCCTGTAGCCCCCCGGAGCCCCAGCGGAGAAGCGTCGATATGCGCGACGAGCCGTCCCGACCCCTGACGGTGATCTACCAGTCCCTGCGCGAGCAGATCGAGCGCGGCCTGCTCGCGCGCGGCAGCAAGCTGCCCAGCGAACGGCAGTTGAGCGAGCTGTTCTCGACCACCCGCATCACCCTGCGCGAGGCGCTCGGCCAGTTGGAGGACCAGGGCCTGATCTACCGCGAGGAACGCCGCGGCTGGTTCGTCTCGCCGCAGCGGCTGCTGTACAACCCGCTGGTGCGCAGCCACTTCCACGCGATGGTCGCCGACCAGGGCCGGGTGCCGGAGACCGAGGTGCTCGGCGCGGCGATGATCCCGGCCAGCGTCGACATCTGCCAGCGCCTGGAGCTGCCGGCGCTGTCGCGGGTGTTCCAGATCCGCCGGGCGCGGCGGGTCGACGGGCGGCTGGTGCTGTACGTCGAGCACTACCTGAATCCCGCCTACTTTCCCGGCATCGAGCGCTTCGACCTGACTCGCTCGCTGACCGATCTCTACGCCAACCACTACGGCATCCGCTACGGCCGGGTGCGCTTCGAGATGGTCCCGACCATCCTCCCGGCGGAGGCCGCCGGGCCGCTGCGGGTCTCGGTGGGCAGCCCGGCGCTACAGATCGTGCGGGTCAACCGCGACCAGGCGGGCCGCCTGATCGACTGCGACCTGGAGTACTGGCGCCACGACGCGCTACAGGTCAACGTCGAGGTGCCCGAGTAGCGCTCCGCAGTCCTGTTCCTGGCGCATGCATGACCGCCTGGCGGGTTTCCCGCCGCTTCCAGCGCATTGGTCGACCGCTGGGCACGCTGCGTCGACGCTGAGCGGTTGCCGCTGACGGCACGGCCTGCTAAAAGCGGCGCAAACATTCGAAAATGCGATACGACCATGAGCGACAGTGAAAAATCGAATAGCCGCCTGTTCGACCTCGACCTGCTCCGCGCCATCGTCACGGTGGCCGACTGCGGCAGCTTCACCACTGCCGCCGCGCGCCTGCACTCGACCCAGTCGACCGTCAGCCAGAAGGTTCGCCGCCTGGAGGAAATGGCCGGACACCGCCTGCTGGAGCGCGGCAACCGCGACGTGTTGCCGACCGACGCCGGCGATACGCTGCTCGGCTACGCCCGTCGCCTGCTGGCGCTGAACGACGAACTGGCCGAGGCGCTGTCCGGCGCCACGGTGGCGCTGACGGTGCGCATCGGCGTGCCGGACGACTTCGCCGCCGGCCGCACCACCGAGCGACTGGCGGCCTTCAACCGGCGTTATCCACAGGTCAAGCTGGAAGTCACCAGCGGCATGAGCCGCGACCTCAGCGCCAGCTACGACCGCGGCGAACTGGACCTGGTGCTGCTCAAGCAGCGCCGCGCCAGCCGCGAGGCACTGGCCTGCTGGCCGGAAAAGACATGCTGGGTGGACAGCGCCAGGAACCCCTGCATCGACCTCGACCCACTGCCCATCGTCACCTTCCCGCCGCGCGGGGTCTACCGCGACGAGATGATCGCCGCCCTGGAAGCGGTCGGCCGGCGCTGGCACATCAGCTTCACCAGTTCCAGCCTCAGCGGCCTGCAATCGGCCATCGCCGACGGCATGGGTATAGGCCTGCTGCCGTTGCGCGCGGTGAGCGCAGGCCACGCGGTGCTGCCGAAGAACGCCGGGCTGCCGGCGGTGGACGTGTTCGAAGTGGCGCTGCTGCACCGGCCGGCGGCGGATCCGATGGTGAAGGCGCTGGCGCGCGTGCTGTCGCGGGTGCTGGCGGAAGATACCCGGAGCCGGCCCGCATTCGAAAAATGAATATGCTGGATTCCAACATTTAATTTGTGCATGTGACAGACGCTGGATATCGTTGCCGTCAGCAACGGCTCGCGCCCGCCCGTTTCGCTCCGGCGGCGCGTGCGCCGGCAGCAAGACAACAACGAGGAAACGCTCCATGTCCAAGTCCAGCTACTACGCGCCGCACGGCGGGCACCCGGCACAGACCGAGCTGCTCACCGACCGGGCGATGTTCACCGAAGCCTATGCCGTGATTCCCAAGGGGGTGATGCGCGATATCGTCACCAGCCACCTGCCGTTCTGGGACAACATGCGCATGTGGGTGATCGCCCGCCCGCTGTCCGGCTTCGCCGAGACCTTCTCGCAGTACATCGTCGAACTGGCGCCCAACGGCGGCAGCGACAAACCGGAGCAGGATCCCAACGCCGAGGCCGTGCTGTTCGTCGTCGAAGGCGAGCTGAGCCTGACCCTGCAGGGCCAGGTCCACGCCATGCAGCCGGGCGGCTACGCCTTCATTCCGCCGGGCGCCGACTACAAGGTGCGCAATACCACCGGCCAGCACACCCGCTTCCACTGGATCCGCAAGCACTACCAGAAGGTCGACGGCGTACCGCTGCCGGAAGCCTTCGTCACCAACGAGCAGGACATCCAGCCGCTGGTGATGCCGGACACCGAAGGCCGCTGGAGCACCACCCGCTTCGTCGACATGAGCGACATGCGCCACGACATGCACGTCAACATCGTCAACTTCGAGCCGGGCGGCGTGATCCCCTTCGCCGAGACCCACGTGATGGAGCACGGCCTGTACGTGCTGGAAGGCAAGGCGGTGTACCGCCTGAACCAGGACTGGGTCGAGGTGGAGGCCGGCGACTTCATGTGGCTGCGCGCCTTCTGCCCGCAGGCCTGCTATTCGGGCGGCCCGGGGCGCTTCCGCTACCTGCTGTACAAGGATGTCAACCGGCACATGCGCCTGACTCTCAATGCGCCGCATTGAGGGCGGGACAGGCTGAAAGGGAACCCGGCGCCATGGCGCCGGGTTTTTCGTTTGCGGAAGGCGCCCAGCCCGTCGTCAGCTCCGGGCGCGGAGGACTTCAGGGCGAACCGAACATGGCCGTCCAGTAGATTCCCGCGTCACTCTTCGGATCGGTGGCGTAGGCCGCGCCCAGCTCGCGGTAGCCGGGGTTCATCAGGTTGGCGCAGTGGCCCGGGCTGGCCAGCCAGCCGTCGACCACCTTGTCCACCCCGTCCTGGCCGGCGGCGATGTTTTCGCCGATCAGCCCGCCGCTGTAGCCGGCCAGCTCGGCGCGGTCGCCGGGGGTGCGGCCGTCGCGGTCGAGGTGGTCGAAGAAGTTGCCGTTGGCCATCGCCCGCGAATGCGCTTCGGCGGCGCCGCCAAGGGTGGCGTTCCAGGCCAGCGGCTGGGCCGCTGCGTAGGGCTTGCCACCGCACTGGCGGGCTTGCCCGCGGGCGGCGTTGATCCGTTCCAGGAGCTTCTGCCCTTCCGCCTGCCAATCGCCCATGCCGCCGCGCAGCAATGGCCGGGCGAGGACGATGCGCCAGTCGCGGTCCTGGCGGCTGACGCCGACGTCGACGAATTGCGGGTCGAGCACCACGCGGCAGAAGCTTTCCTGCAGCGCCTTCATCGCCGCGCCGGCATCGCGCGGCCCGGAAAGGCTGATCGACTGCACGTTGACCATCGGGTAGGCGGCCTGCGCCATCGCCTGCTGCAGGTCGCCGGCGGCATTCACCGGCAAGGCCAGGCGCGGATCGGCGGCCAGCGGCGGCAGTTCGCCGCTGGCCTGGCCGCCGCAGGACTGCACCTGGCCACGGTAGGCGTTGATCGCCTCGACCAGTTGCGCCTCGTCGGCGGCACTGGCGGCCGCTGCGAGCGCCAGTCCGAGCGTCAGTACGGCCAAACGCGGGATGCTTGGGATTGCCATGGAAATCTCCTCGATCTGATGGCGCCTATGATGCGCGATTCCGCGGCGCGCCGCCGCATTCGACCGGAACCCGGCGCCGGCGTTGCAGGCTCAGGCCGGCGCTTCGGCGAACGCCTCCACCAGCCGCTCGATCACCGCGCGGACCCGCGCGGTGTGGCGCAGGTCCTTGTGGGTAACCATCCACACCTCGTATGGCCGGCGTCGCTCACGCTGCGGCCAGACCCGCACCAGTCCGTCGCGCTCGCCCATGTACAGCGGCAGCTCGCAGAGCCCCAGGCCACGCGCCAGGGCCTGGCGCACCATCATGTTGGAATTCACCGCGATGACCACCCGGCCGTCGCGGATCGGCTCGCCGCCCAGGGTCAGTTCGCGCTGGCTGTGCCAATAGGGTTCGTACATCACCAGGTCGTGGCCGCGGAAACGCTCGCCGGGCACCGGTACGCCGTTGCGCCGCAGGTAGTCCGCGGAAGCGAACAGGCCCATGGGCCAACTGGCGAGTTTTCTCAGGATCAAATCGGGATTTTCCGGCCGCAGGGTGCGAATCGCGATGTCGGTCTCGCGCTTGGGCAGGTCGACCACGGCCGAAGCGCTGTCGAGCAGCACGCGGATATCCGGGTGTTCAAGGTGCAGGCGGGCCAGGGCGGGTAGCACGAAGTCGACGGCCAGGGAGTCGGTGGTGGACAACCGCACCTCGCCGGACAGTCGGTGGTCCATCCCGCGGGTCCGCCGCAGCAGCTCCAGGGCCGAGCGCTCCATCTTCTCGGCCAGTTCGAAGGCCGCCTCGCCGGCCGGGGTCAGCAGGTAGCCGGACGAGGTGCGCAGGAACAGGGTCGAGCCCAGCGCCGCCTCCAGCGACGCCAGCCGCCGGCCCACCGTGGCCTGGTCGATGTGAAGCGCGCGGGCGGCGCCGCGCAGGGTGTGCTCGCGGCAGAGCGCGAGGAAGACGCGGGTGTCGTCCCAATTCATGGCGGTTTTCCTGATGCATTTTCGCATCAGTCTAATGAAAAAGCGCTGCACGACCACGGCATCCGCGCTGATTACCATGCGAACCAGGTCCGAACCACTTTCCCAGGAGCATGCGATGAGCAGCACGAACCGATTTCCCGAACGAATGACCGCCATCGAGATCGCCCGGCCCGGCGGCCCCGAGGTACTGGTGGCGACCAGCCGGCCGCTGCCGACGCCCGGCCCGCGCGAGGTCCTGGTCGAAGTCCGCGCCGCCGGCGTCAATGGCCCCGACGTGCTTCAGCGCAAGGGCGTGTACGACCCGCCGCCCGGCGCCTCGGACATTCCCGGCCTGGAAATCGCCGGCACGGTGCGGGCGGTCGGCAGCGAGGTCAGCCGCTTCGCCGTCGGCGAGGCGGTGATGGCGTTGATTCCCGGCGGCGGCTACGCGCAGTTCGCGGTGGCCGACGAGCGCACCACCCTGCACCTGCCCGACGGCCTGGGCATGGAGGAAGCGGCGGCGCTGCCGGAAACCTTCATGACCGTCTGGGTCAACCTGTTCCAGCGCGGTGGCTTCAAGGCCGGCGAGACGCTGCTGGTCCACGGTGGCGCCTCCGGCATCGGCACCGCCGCGACCATGCTGGGCAAGGCCTTCGGCGCGGCGAAAATCTTTACCACGATCTCCAGCGAGGCCCAGCGCGAGGCCAGCCTGCGCCTCGGCGCTGACCTGGCGATCAACTACACCGAGCAGGATTTCGTCGAGGAAGTGCTGCGCGGCACCGAAGGTCGCGGGGTCGATGTGATCGTCGATATCGTTGCCGGCGACTATGTGACGCGGAACTACCAGGCGGCGGCGATGAACGGACGGATCGTGCAGATCGGCGTGATCAAGGGCAAGGCCGCCGAAGTCGACCTGTTCCCGATGCTGAGCAAGCGCCTGGTCCATCTTGGCTCGACCCTGCGCTCGCGGAGCCACGACGAGAAAGGCGCGATCATCGCCGAACTGGAGCGCCAGGTCTGGCCGCACGTGCGCGCCGGCACTGTCCGGCCGCAGGTGTTCCGCACCTTCCCCCTGGAACAGGCGCGCCAGGCCCACGAACTGATGGACTCCGGCCAGCACATCGGCAAGATCGTCCTCACGTCCGCTCCCTGAGGCCGCTCAGACCTCGATATCGCCCAGGCGCAGCGCCCGCGCCACCGCCTGGGCGGTGGACGCCGCGCCGAGACGGCGGCGGGCGGCACGCAGGTGATTCTCCACGGTGCGCTCGGAAATCATCAGAATCGCCGCCACCTCCGCCTGCTGCTTGCCCAGGGCGATCCATTGCAGGACTTCCCGCTCGCGCTCGCTGAGCGCTTGCGCATCGCCCGCCGACACAGGGCCGCGCAGGCGTTTCAGGGCGAAGAACAGGATCGGGCAGAAGGCCTGGGCGGCGAGCTTGCAACCGGCATTCAGGTCCAGCCGCTCGCCGGCGAAAGACACCGCGCCCTCCAGACCGTTGCGGCCGAACACCGGCACCTGCATGCCATTGACCTGGCCGAGGTCGCGGACCCCACGGACGATGCGGTAGGTCATGCGCGCCGGATCCTCCGAGGGGTTCTTCGACCAGAAGAACGGCTCGTCCAGTTCGAGGATGTGCCGGGTGACCGGACAGTGCAGAAGATAGGCGTCGCGCTCCTGGGCGCTGCGCCCTTCAGCCCAGTCGCCATGGACGAAGAACAGCTCGTCGATCAGTTCGTCCTCGCCGGGGCGGGGGAACAGGCTGCAGACGATCACCCGGTCGAAGCCCAGGCGTGCGGCGAACTCCACCATCTCGCGGCAGACTGCCTCGGTGGTAGCGGCCTTGCGCAGCCGGGCGACGCTGTCGAAGAGAAGGCTGGCGTAGTCGGTCATGGCGCGGGCATTCCTGGCTTTTCCCGCATGATCCCCGGCTTGCCGGCAAAAGCCCATAGGGGAAAACCCTCAGGCGACCGATCGTGGGTTAGGGGATTTCCCCTATTTCGCCGGCCGGCGACCCCGCCTATCGTCTTGGTGCGACCTCCATCACGCAGAAAGGAACGAGCCATGAGCAACGAGCGCGACACCAGCAGAACCCCGACGCCCGACCACGCCGAGCACAACGCGTTCTTTCCCTCGCCCTATTCCCTGAGCCAGTACACCTCGGCGAAGACCGACTTCGACGGCGCCGACTACCCGACCCCGTACAACGGCGGCAAGAAGGTGCTGATGATCGGTACCGACGAACGCTACATCCTGATGCAGAACGGCAGCATGTTCTCCACCGGCAACCACCCGGTGGAAATGCTCCTGCCGATGTATCACCTGGACAAGGCCGGCTTCGAGTTCGATGTCGCCACGCTCTCCGGCAACCCGGTGAAGCTGGAGATGTGGGCGATGCCCGGCGAGGACGAGGCGGTGAAGAGCATCTACGCGAAGTACCTGCCCAAGCTGAAAGCGCCGCAGAAGCTCGCCGACCTCCTGGAGCAGGCCGTCGCCGACGACTCGCCGTACGCCGCGGTGTTCGTTCCCGGCGGCCACGGCGTGCTGGCGGGCATTCCGCACAGCCGGGAGGTGAAACGGCTGCTCAATGCCTTCCTCGCCAAGGACCGCTACATCATCACCCTTTGCCACGGTCCGGCCTGCCTGCTGGCACCGGCGGTCGAGGAGAAGCCGGAGGACTACCCGTTCAAGGGCTACGAGATCTGCGTGTTCCCTGACGCCCTGGACACCGGCGCCAACCTGGAAATCGGCTACATGCCGGGCCCGCTGCCCTGGCTGGTGGGCGAGAACCTGCAGAAGCTCGGGGTGAAGATCCTCAACAAGGGCATCACCGGCCAGGTCCACCGCGACCGCAAGCTGCTCACCGGCGACAGCCCGCTGGCCTCCAACAACCTTGGCAAGCTGGCCGCCAAGACCCTTCTCGAAGCGTTCGCCCGCTGATTCCCCGCCGCGCCCCGTCCGTGCCCCACGGACGGGGACATCTCCCGTTCGTCCCGGCGTCATCGAACTTAAACCGGCCTGGCGCAGCATCGTCCTTCAGGAAGAGGAATGGCGCGTTGCCCGACGCCGTCCGGCGAAAGACGAATCGATGACCGCACAGAAAGAAAACTCTGACAGCACACCGACTAGTCGTCCTCCCTTCCCGCCGTTACGGTTCCGGGCTTGCGCACAAAGCCGAACCCAAGGGGGCCCCTCATGTCACTGCCGCCGTACCTCCAGCCCGGCGACAAGGTCGTGTTGTACGACCAGCACTGCCGCTTCTGCACGCTCTGGAGCGGTTTCCTGGCACGCCGCGCCGACCACCGGCTGAAGCTGCTTGCCGCGCAGTCCGCCGAAGGCCTGGCGATTCTCGATTGGTTCGGGCTGGCACCCGATCATTTCGACACCTGGCTGTTCGTCGACGGCGCCTACGCCTGCGACGACAACGATGCCCTGCTCGAGGTGCTGCGCCTGTTGCCGGGCCCCTGGCGTCACCTGCGCTGGCTGCGCCTGCTGCCAGCCTGGCTGCGCGACGAGTGCCACGAGGCGCTACGGCGCAACCGCTGGCGCTGGTTCGGCCGCCAGCGCCAGCCCCTCCGTCGTCGCTCCTGGCGTCCCCGTCGGGCCTGACGCCTCTCCGCACTGGCCGTGGCGGGTTATGCTGCCTGCGCACCAGCCTGCGGACCCATACCTGCCATGGCCCTTGACCCGAGCCAACGCCGACGACTGCGCCACGCGCTATCCGACGCCTTCGTCGACACTCTCCTGGAGCCCGAGGATATCGCCCGGCGGATAAAGGGCGTCGACCCGGCGTTGCTGGAACGGTTGTTCTTCGAGGAGGTGGCGCCGGTCTGCCACGGCAACCTGCTCAGCCCCGCTCCGGCGGTATGGACCGCCTTCGACGAGGCCTGGCTGGAAGAGGCCATCGAGCGACGCCTGGCGCGGCTAAGGAGCAGCGCCCTGCGACGCTGGCACGAGCGCTGCCTGGTCGCCTGGCTGCGATGGCGATACGCCGACACCTGGCGCGCGATCGCCGGCGCTCTTTGAGCGAGCGCCTCAGCGAAATACCGAATGGATGAGCTTGCCGGCCTTCTTCGTGTCGACCGCCTGCTGGCGTACCGGCGGCAGCGGCTCGCGCTTGTCCTTGTCTGCCTCGTTCATCTGCGCCACCCAGGCATCCACCCGATCGCGGCTGACGGCGCCGTAGTTGAGACGGCAGCTATCGACGAGGGTCTTGCCCTTCTTCTCCTTGTAGCTGCACTGCACGCGGAAGTCGCCGATGTAGTTGGTGGCGAAGCTCTCGGCACGGAACGGCGCGGAGAACGGCTTGGAGGTATAGGTCTCGTAGTAGTAGTCGGTCTTGGTCAGCGGCGTAGAACGACAGTTGGACTCCACGTTCACCGCCGTGTGGGTGACGCTGCGCTTCCTTTTCTGGACCGTCTTCTCCAGCGCCTCGCCGTTGGCCTCGCAGCGCTCCTCGTACGCACCGGTCTCGCGGGTGACGGTATAGGACAGGTACCTCACCTCGAACTCGTAAAGCTCGTAGTAGCGCGGCGTCAGTGCGAGGCTGAACAGCTCGGAGTACGACGAGGTGGTGACGTGGGCCGCATGGGTCTTGGAGACGGGATCGCGGAAACGCAGGGTCAGGCGGGTGGACGGGTCGTTGCTGCCGGTGTTCTCGAAGCCGACCACGCCGGTGACGAAGCTGGGCGGATCGCCGGCGCGCATGGAGAACCAGGACGACACCGAGCCCTGGTTCGCCGGGTTGATGTTGCAGCCCGCCAGCGATGCCATGCAGGCGAGCACGGCAGGTAGCTTTCCTTTTCTGGGCGTCATTGAAATCCCTTTGCTCGCGACAGGAGGAAAATATCGTTAGGAAACAACGTTGAGAGGCCGGCAAGGATACCCGACTGGCGCACGGGTCGCATCATTATGACATCACGCCGCCCGCCGGCGTTGCCGCGACCGTTCGTCGAACCTGTGAATTCCGGTAGTTTCCCTTGCCGTCGCTGGCGTCCCAGGATCGGGATTTCCTGTGTTCGCCGGGAGGATCCTGGCGTGTCCACGACCAGCCTCTGCCCCTCCGCCACGCGGGAACACGGTCCCGGCGCGAAACGCGTCCTGCCTCTGCTGTTCCTCACCTGCCTGCTGGATGCTTCTGGCGTCGGCCTGATCGTGCCCCTGCTGCCGACGCTGATCGGCAGCGTGGCGCCGCTGGCGGTCCGCGACGCGGCCACCTGGGGCGCCGCCCTGGTGATGACCTTCGCGCTGCTGCAATTGTTCTTTTCGCCGGTCCTCGGCAGCCTCAGCGACCGCTTCGGACGCCGCCCCGTCCTGGTCCTGGCGATGCTCGGCTTCGCCCTCAGCTATCTGCTTCTGGCGTTGGCCGACAGCCTCTGGATGCTGTTCCTCGGTCGCGCGCTGGCCGGGCTCACCGGCGCCAGCGTGGCCACCGCGATGGCCTGCGCGGCGGACCTCGGCACGCACGGGCAGCGCACCCGGCACTTCGGCTGGCTGTACGCCGGCCTCGCCCTGGGCATGATCCTCGGCCCCGCCCTCGGTGGGCTGCTGGCGGTGCACGGCACGACGCTGCCGCTGTTGCTGGCCGCCGGCCTGTGCCTGCTCAACGCCCTGCTCGCCGGCCTGTTCCTCGAGGAAACCCTGCCCCCGACGCGACGCCGCCGCCTGGATCCGAGGCGGATGAACGCCTTGCGCTCGATCAGCGGCCTGGCTCGGCAACCGGGGGTCGGACGCCTGCTGGCGGTGCTTGCCCTGGTATTCCTCGGCTTGCAGGCGGTGATGGTGGTCTGGCCCTTCTTCGTGATCGAGAAGTTTCACTGGAGCAGCGCCTGGATCGGCTACTCGCTGGCCCTCTACGGCGTGCTCGCGGTGCTCGCCCAGACCCTCGGCGTGAACCTCTGCAAGCGGCGCCTGGACGACGCCCGCCTGCTGCGCCTGGGCCTCGCCCTGCAAGGCTGCGGCCTGCTGCTGTTCGCCCTGGTCGACTCGTCATTCTGGCTGGTCTGCGCGCTGCTGCCCTTCGCGCTCGGCAGCCTCGCCACCCCGGCCATGCAGGGGCTGCTCTCGGCCCGCGTGCCGGTCGATCGCCAGGGCGAGTTGCAGGGCGTGCTGAGCAGCCTGATGAGCCTCGCCGCGATCGTCGGTCCGCCGCTGATGAGCGGCCTGTTCCACTGGGGCAGCGGTCCGCTCGCGCCAGTGCCCCTGGCCGGCGCGCCATTCCTCGCCGGCGCCCTTCTCGTTCTGGCCGGGCTGGTCCTGGCCTGGCAACTTCGACCTACGGGAGAAGAACGATCATGGACCGGATAGACATGGGCGTGCTGGTGGTGCTGTTCAATCCTGGCGACGACGACCTGGAACACCTTGGCGAACTGGCGGCGGCGTTTCCGCAACTGCGCTTCCTCGCCGTCGACAACTCACCGCACAGCGATCCGCAGCGCAATGCCCGGCTGCGCGGGCAAGGCATCGCCGTGCTGCACCACGGCAACCGGCAGGGCATCGCCGGCGCCTTCAACCAGGGGCTCGACGCGCTGTTCCGGCGTGGCGTGCAGGGTGTGCTGCTGCTCGACCAGGACTCCCGTCCCGGCGGCGCCTTCCTCGCCGCCCAGTGGCGCAACCTGCAGGCGCGCAACGGTCAGGCCTGCCTGCTCGGCCCACGGATCTTCGACCGGGGCGACCGGCGCTTCCTGCCGGCCATCCACCTCGACGGGCTGGCGCTCAGGCAACTGTCCCTGGACGGCCTGACGATCCCACAGCGCACCTCGTTCCTGATCTCCTCCGGCTGCCTGCTGACCCGCGAGGCCTACCAGCGCCTCGGCCACTTCGACGAGGAACTGTTCATCGACCATGTGGACACCGAGTACAGCCTGCGCGCCCAGGCGCTGGACGTGCCCCTGTACGTCGACCCGCGGCTGGTCCTCGAGCACCGCATCGGCACGCGCAAGACCCGCCGCCTCGGCGGTCTCAGCCTCAGCGCGATGAACCACGCCCCGCTGCGCCGCTACTACCTGGCGCGCAACGGCCTGCTGGTCCTGCGCCGCTACGCCCGGTCCTCGCCGCTGGCCCTGCTGGCGAACCTGCCGACCCTGACCCAGGGCCTCGCGGTGCTCCTGCTCGAACGCGACAAGCTGCTCAAGCTGCGCTGCCTGGGCTGGGGCCTGTGGGACGGCCTGCGGGGGCGCGGCGGCGCACTGGAGCGCAACCGCCCGCGCCTGCTGAAGCGCCTCGCCGGTCCGGCCGTGGCGTCCGTAGCTTCCGGCAAGGCCAAGGCCTAGTCGGCGAAACGCATTCCCGCATAGGGCGCTTGCCGGCACGCCGCGAGCCGGCTGCGCAGGTCGCCGACGTGGGCCTCCAGGCGATGGCCGTCCGGGTCGAGGAAGTAGAACGAATCGCCCTCGCTGCGGTTCTGCTTCCATTCGCGCACGCCATGCGCGCGCAGCTGCGCGGCGAAGCGGGCGAAGTCCGCGGCGGCGATGCCGAAGGCGTAGTGCGTGTAGTCCGCGGCCGGCCCGCCGTACTGCGGCTCCCGGGACAGGCACAGCCACAGCGAACCCAGTTCGAGATAGGCGCCCTGGTCCCAGCGCGCTTCCAGGCGAAAGCCGAGAAGATCGCGGTAGAAGGCGATGCTGGCCGGCAGATCGGCGACCGCCAGGGTCAGGTGATTGAGACCGGTAAGCATGGGGGCTCCTTGCAAGGTGTGGCGAGAGGTCGATTCAGGCACGTCCCAGCCAGTCGCCGCGGATCATTTCCATCAGTTGGCGCAAGCCGGGTTGCGGCTGGCGTCGGCTCGGATAGTAGAGGCAGAACGGCGCGCCCATCGAGGTCCAGTCCGGCAATACCAGTTGCAGCCGGCCGCTACGCAGCTCCTCGGCGATTCCCACCTCCAGGCAGTAGGCCAGGCCGACACCGTCCAGGGCCGCGGCAACCGCCGTATTGCTTTCGTTGACGCTGAAGGGGCCGGGCACGTCGACCTCGACCATCCGCTCGCCGTCGCCCAGTTCCCATTTGTAGAACGAGTTGTCGCCCAGGCGCATGCGGATGCAGGCGTGCCGCAACAGGTCGTCCGGCCGCTGGGGCACGCCGTGGCGCGCCAGGTAATCGGGCGACGCGGCCACCACCCAGCGCAGCTCCCCGGTCAATGGCACCGCGACCATGTCCTGGGGCACCGTGCCGCCGTAACGGATGCCGGCGTCGTAGCCGTCGGCGACGATGTCGACCATGCGGTCCTCCACCGAAAGTTCCAGTTGCAGGTCCGGATACGCCTCGGTGAAGCGCCTGAGGACCGGCCCCAGCAGCAGCCGCGAGGCATCGCGCGGCACGTTCAGGCGCAGCCGGCCCACCGGCGAGGTGCGATAGGCATCGAGTTCGCCGAGCGCCTCGCCGATCACCTGGAAACCATCCTCCAGCTTGGCCGCCAGCGCGCTGCCGGCATCGGTCGGCACCACCGAACGGCTGGTACGGTTGAGCAGCTTCACCCCGAGCCGCGCCTCGAGGTTGCGCATGCTGTGGCTCAGCGCCGAGGTACTGACACCCAGTTCCTGGGCCGAGTGACGGAAGCTGCGGCGCCGGACGATGGTCATGAAGACGTTCAGGTCGGCGAGTTCGGAACGGGTGAAAGCCGGCATTCCAGGGCTCCTGGCAGTTCTCGGAGGTCAATGCAGCATTGAGCCACATTCAATCTCGGGTGATCTAGAGTAATCGCTCCGTGCCGCCGAGCGCATTGCCGGCAAGCGTTTTCCCGATCTGCAGGAGTATTTCCATGAGCGTTGAAAGCATTCGCATCGAGGGTATCGACACGCCGGTCTCGCGCATCGGCCTCGGCACCTGGGCCATCGGCGGCTGGATGTGGGGCGGCGCTGACGACGCGACGTCGGTGGAAACCATCCGGCGTGCGGTGGAATCCGGGATCAACCTGATCGACACCGCGCCGGTCTATGGCTTCGGCCATTCCGAGGAGGTCGTCGGCAAGGCCTTGCAGGGCCTGCGCGACAAGGCGGTGATCGCCACCAAGGCGGCGCTGGAGTGGAGCGACGCGGGCATCCACCGCAACGCCTCCGCCGCACGCATCCGCCGGGAGGTCGAGGACTCACTGCGACGGCTGAAGACCGATCGCATCGACCTGTACCAGATCCACTGGCCGGACCCGCTGGTGGCGCACGAGGAGACCGCCGGCGAACTGGAGCGCCTGCGCCGCGACGGCAAGATCCTCGCCATCGGCGTGAGCAACTATTCGCCGGAACAGATGGACGGGTTCCGCCAGTTCGCTCCGCTGGCCAGCGTGCAACCGCCCTACAACCTGTTCGAGCGCGCCATCGACGCCGACGTGTTGCCCTACGCCGAGCGTAACGGCATCGTCGTGCTGGCCTACGGAGCGCTGTGCCGCGGCCTGCTTTCCGGACGGATGAACGCCGAGACCCGCTTCGATGGCGACGACCTGCGCAAGTCCGACCCGAAGTTCCAGCAGCCCCGCTTCGCCCAGTACCTGGCAGCGGTCGCGCAACTGGAGGAACTGGCTCGCGAGCGCTATGGCAAGTCGGTGCTGGCCCTGGCCATCCGCTGGATTCTCGATCGCGGCCCTACGGTGGCGCTGTGGGGGGCGCGCAAGCCGGAGCAGTTGAACGGCATCGCCGACGCCTTCGGCTGGCGCCTGGACGACGAGGCCATGGCCCGCATCGAGCGGATCCTCGCCGAGACCATCCAGGATCCGGTCGGTCCCGAGTTCATGGCGCCGCCCAGCCGCAACGCCTGATCGGACGGCCGGGGCGGCAACACCCCTGGCCGCTGGCCTGACGGAGCGGCGGAAGGCAAAATGGCGGTTTTTCTCAAGGACTGCCGGATCAGTTATGGAAAACGTCTACAAGACCCCGGAAGCGCCCCTGGTGGAAACCCGCGGCGCGAAGCGGGCGCATTTCTTCGTCACTTCCCTGGGCAAGATGAGCGTGCTCTTCCTCGTCACCCTGGGGCTGTACGGCGTGTACTGGATGTACAAGCACTGGAAGGCCCAGCAACCGCAGATGGAGCGGCGGATCAGCCCGGTATGGCGGGCGATCTTCGGCATCTTCTTTTTCCACGCCCTCGCCCGGCGGATCCACCAGGCCCTGCCGGAAGAGCGCCAGGCACTATGGAGCCCGAGCAAGGATGCGACCTGGGCGGTGCTGCTGACGGTCGCGGCGAACCTGATCAGCCACCTCACCGACGTGGTCCCCGCGCTGGAGCCCTACTCGCTGCCCTCGCTCCTGCTGCTGCTCACGCCGCTTATCCCGATGCGCAACATCCAGCGCCAGGCCAACCTCGCCAGCGGCGACCCGCAGGGCACGGGCAACGCCGGCTATTCGGGCTACAACCTGCTGTTCATCGTGCTCGGCGCGCTCTACTGGCTGCTGATCCTGATCGGTTCCGCGGTGATCCTCTTCGGCTCGTCCCAGGGCTGAGCCGCCTCAGCCGGGAAACGCCCGGCGCAACAGTTCGGGCAGCATCTCGCCGGCCGGACCGACGAGACAGTGTTCGCGCGGATGGCGGGTGCGCACCGGTTGCGGGTTCACATGCACGACGCTGGCACCGTGTTCCAGCGCCAGTCCGGGTATCCGCGCCGCCGGCTGCACCACGCCGGAAGTGCCGACGCTGAGCAACAGGTCGCACTCGCAGGCCGCGGCGAAAGCCTCGCGCAGCGCCGCCTCGGGCAGCGCCTCGCCGAACCAGACCACGCCCGGCCGGACCTGTCCGCCGCAGGCCGGACAACGCGGCGGCTCGATCCGTCGTCCCTCTTCCGGCTCGACCGAATCGGGCAAGGCGTCCCGGTAGGCTGCCGCGCAGGTCGCGCAACGCGGCGCGTGCAGGCTGCCATGCAGGTGAAGGACGTCGCGGCTGCCGGCGCGTTCATGCAGGTCGTCGACGTTCTGGGTGACCAACCGGGTGTCGGCGATCCGTCCGCTCAACGCGGCGATCGCCCGGTGCGCGGGATTCGGCTGGACACCCAGCACCTTCAGGCGGCGCCACTCGTACCAGCCCCAGACCAGCGCGGGATCGTCGGCGAAGGCCGCGGGCGTAGCCAGGGCCGCCGGATCGTAGCGCGCCCAGAGACCGCCAAGGGCATCGCGGAAGGTGGGAATCCCGCTTTCCGCCGACACCCCGGCGCCCGTGAAGATCACCAGGCGGCGGGCGCCGGCGAGCAGTTCGACGACAGCGCGCATCTCGCTCCTCCGCTTACAGCGCGGACAACGCGCGGTATTCGTCCTGGGCATGCTGGTCGGTCATGCCGCTGACGAAATCCTGGAGCATGCGGCAGCGGTGGTAGAACTCCCACTGCCGCTGCAACGGGTCCTCCGCCACACCTTTCATGGCCTCCAGGTAAGCCTTGATCTGCTGGCTCGGCAGGCGCCGAACCAGCAGTTGCGGATGCGGCGCGGCGGCCTGGCGACCTTCGGCGAGGGCCTGGAACTCCTCGGCCGGCAGGCGCAGCAGCGGCGCGTAGAAATCCAGCAGGCCCTGGATGATGCGGTAGCCCTGCAATTCCAGGGTTTCCACCTCCGGATGGCAGAACACCCATTCCATGGCCACGTCCTTGAACGTCTGGACGATGGCGTGCGGCAGGCTGCCGTCCTCCATCAGCGCGCGGCCGAGGGTGCCGGCATGAACCGCTTCGAGGTTGTCGATGAACTGCTGGGCGGCGTGCTGGACCAGCGGGTGGATCATTTTCACCCGCAGGCGGATGAAGAATTCGCTGACCTTGTTGATCGGCTCCCGCTCGGCCTTTTCCAGCGAGTAGTCGACCATCCGCTGGAAGCTCATGTTGTCCGCGTCGCCGGGAATCGGTGCGTCCGGCGAATGGTGGACGGCAAACTTCTTCACCAGCAGATCCGCCAATTGACGGATGTCGAGGATGCCTTTTTCCACCGAGTCTTCGATATCGGCCAGGCAATAGGAGATATCGTCGGCCGCTTCCATGATGTAGGCCACAGGGTGGCGAGTGCCCGGGCGCATGCCGAGGACTTGGCGCAGTTCGTCGACGAAGGCTTCCTCGGAAAGATAGAAGCCCGGCTTCTTGTTCAGGTAGTGGTTCGCCGCTGCCTTGTCCGGCTTCGGCTCGTAGGCCGGACGCACGTACTTGAGCAGGCCGGCGGTCTGCGTGTAGGTGAGGTTCAGGCGCAGCAGCTTCACCACCAGGCGGATGGCCTGGGCGTTGCCTTCGAAATGCTTGAGGTCGGTGAGCATGCGCTGCTGCAACAGGCCGTCGCCCTGGCCCGGCGGTACGCGGCGCTCGAACAGGGCGTCGAGATTGCGTTCGAACCAATCGTTGATGGCGTACTCGCCGAAATGACCGAACGGCGGATTGCCGACGTCGTGCATCAGGCAGGCCATTTCCACCAGGCTTTCCAGCGCGCCTTCCAGCCCGTCCAGGCCGACCTCCGCGGCACGCGGGCCCAGTTGGCGGAACAGCGTGCGGACGATGAAACGCCCGGTCTGCTGCACTTCCAGGGAATGGGTCAGGCGGCTGCGCACCGCCGCGTTGCGCTCCAGCGGGAAGACCTGGGTCTTCTGCTGCAGGCGCCGCACGGCGGCGGAATTGACGATGCGCCCGCGGTCGCTTTCCAACTGGTAGACGATGTCTTGCAGATCGGTATTCCCGGCATGTCCGTAGGTTTCCCTGTCATGCGGACGCTGGCGGGATATCCGCTCCTTGAAATCCACGGCCCCTGGCATCTGGCGCTGTTCTCCACTCGGTCGGCTGCGAACCCCGAGCCTAGCGCGTGGCGGCGGTTTAACCAAGGTCGCGACAATCCGTCCCACTACCGTTCGCGGTCCGCCCTCTTCCCCGGGCGGCGGCAACTGGCAGAATACCCCGCTCGGCACCAGCGACCCCCGCCGCAGAACGGGGGCGCCGCCGATCATGCGTGCGCCCATAGAAACAGGAACGTTCAGGGAGGTTCCGCATGAGCATCACATCCACCGATATCTGCCAGGCCGCCGATGCCCTCAAGGGGTTCGTCGGTTTCAACCGCAAGACCGGCCGCTACATCGTGCGTTTCAGCGAAGACTCCTTCGGCATGGACGTAGCCGACGACAGCATCACGCCCACCAGCGAGTTCGTCTGGAGTTCGGTACGCGACGACGTCATGCGCCTGGGCCGCGAGCAGTTGCAGATCCTGCTGGAACAGAACATCAACGAACGACTGAACATCGGCGAGCCGCTACTGGTCTATCTGCGCCGCCAGGACCTGCCGGAAATCACCGCACAACGCCAGTTGCGCTGAGCGCCGTCGATCGCCGCCCGCGCCGGGCGCTGCGCCACGCATTATGCTGGAAGCGTCCGCCGCCGTCCGGCGTCGCGGACGCCATCGGCCATCCGGCGCGCCACGCAGGTGCTGCGTGGGGAGGTGAACGCCATGAGCAAGGGACTGAACGCGAAGAAGGAAACTCGTAGGAAACCGCTGAAAACCGCCCAGGAGAAACGCCTGGCGAAACGAGCGAAAAAACACGCTCCGGCGGCGCCGCTCGGCACCCCATCGCGGAGCTGAGCCAGGCCGGAGCAGAGCCGCAGGCGCAACCGCTCAATCGTCCGCGGCGGGGTCCAGGTCGGGGAACAGCACCTCGGTGAAGCCGAACTTGCTGAAGTCGGTGATTCGCGAGGGATACAGGCGGCCGATCAGGTGGTCGCACTCGTGCTGCACCACCCGCGCATGGAACCCTTCGACGCTGCGGTCGATCGGCTGTCCCTGCGGGTCCAGGCCCTGGTAGCGGATGCGCCGATGGCGCGATACCGCGCCGCGCAACCCCGGCACCGACAGGCAGCCCTCCCAGCCCTCTTCCATCTCGTCGTCCAGCGGGGTGATCCGCGGGTTCAGCAGGATGGTCGGCGGCACGGCCGGGGCGTCCGGATAGCGCTCGCTGCGCTCGAAACCGAAGATCACCAGTTGCAGGTCGACGCCGATCTGCGGCGCGGCCAGCCCTACCCCGCCGACGTGATGCATGGTTTCGAACATGTCGTCGATCAGCCGTTGCAGCTCCTCGCTGCCGAGCAGTTCGGACGGCACCGGCTGCGCAATGCGCAACAGGCGCTCGTCACCCATCTTGAGGATTTCCCGGATCATGCCGCCCCCTGATAAAGGTCAGTAACGTCCTACATGCTCAGCCAGAAAACCAGACAGGACAAGACGCAAAGAGCTTCCATCTCCGGCAATTGCGTCATTGGTTTGACACCGAACGGCTTTCTTTCCCGGCACATCCGGTAATATTCGCCGCACACCGACTACACTGGCCAGTCGTACCACCCCGCTACGTTTTCCTGGAGGAAACCTTTTTGCCTTCGTTGCCCACCTTGCAGCCCCTCGACCTCTACAGGCGCACCCTGGCCTGCCTGGTCCTGGCGGTTTCCTGCCTGGGCGGCGGAGGCCTGTGGGCGGACGACGCACGGACGTCGGTCGAGCAACGCAGCAACGCGGTCAGCCAGGTTCTGCTGGGCATATTCAGCTACGTGCGCTGGCCGAAGGAACCGGCGGTTCTGCAACTCTGCGTGGTCGGCCCGACCGAGTACGCCGACGGTCTGCTCCGCGGCATGGTGCAGGCCAATGGCAGGCGCGTGCATGCGGAACGCCGCGCGGTGGACAACCCGGACCTCGGCACGCTCTGCAACGTGATCTACCTCGGAGTGGTCGACGAGCGCGAGCGCCAGCAGGTGTTCCACAGCCTGGCCGGGCATCCGGTCCTGTCCATCAGCGAGCGTGGCACCGAATGCAGCGTCGGCAGCATGTTCTGCCTCAACGTCGGCGGTCCGCGCATCACCTTCGAGGCCAATCTCGACTCCATCGCCCGCAGCGGCGTACGCGTGCACCCGAGCGTATTGAAACTGGCAAGGCGGCAGGCCACTCCGTGATGAACCGTCGTCGTCGCTATACGGGTTCCAATCCATCGCTGCGCCGGGTGCTCTATCGCGCGCACCTGGGCGTGGCGCTGGTCGCGGTATTCACCGCCGGGCTGGCAGTGACCCTGGTCGGCCTGCTGACCCTGCGCGCCTACGCGGACCCCAACCAGCAACTGATCGCCCGTTCCATCAGCTATACCGTCGAAGCCGCGGTGGTCTTCGGCGATGCCCAGGCCGCCGAGGAATCCCTGGCGCTGATCGCCTCCAGCGAAGAGGTCTCCAGCGCCATCGTCTACGACCGCCAGGGGCAGCCCCTGGCCAGCTGGCATCGGGAAAGCACCGGGCCGCTGCACCTGCTGGAACAGCAACTGGCGCACTGGCTGCTCAGCGCGCCGACCGAACAACCGATCCTGCACGACGGCCAGAAGATCGGTTCGGTGGAGGTGAAAGGCTCCGGCGGCAGCCTGCTGCGCTTCCTGCTCACCGGTTTCGCCGGCATGGTCCTGTGCCTGCTGCTTACCGCCCTGGGCGCCTTCTACCTGTCACGGCGGCTGGTACGCGGTATCGTCGGCCCGCTCGACCAACTGGCGAAGGTCGCGCATACCGTGCGCCGCGAACGGGATTTCGAGAAGCGCGTACCGGAAGCCGGCATCGCCGAGCTGAGCCAACTGGGCGAGGACTTCAACGCCCTGCTCGACGAACTCGAATCCTGGCAGGCGCGCTTGCAGGACGAGAACGCCTCGCTGGCGCACCAGGCCCACCACGACAGCCTGACCAGCCTGCCCAACCGCGCCTTCTTCGAAGGCCGCCTGAGCCGGGCGCTGCGCGATGCCAGCGAGCACCGCGAGCAATTGGCGGTACTGTTCATCGACAGCGACCGTTTCAAGGAGATCAACGACCGCCTCGGCCATGCCGCCGGCGACACCGTGCTGGTCAACATCGCCATGCGCATCCGTGGGCAGTTGCGCGAAAGCGACCTGGTGGCGCGCCTGGGTGGCGACGAATTCGCCGTCCTGCTCGCACCGCTGGCGTCCGGCGCCGACGCCCTGCGCATCGCCGACAACATCATCGCCAGCATGCAGGCGCCGATCCGGCTCAGCGACGGCAGCACGGTGAGTACCTCGCTGACCATCGGCATCGCCCTCTATCCCGAGCACGCGGATACCCCGGCGGCGCTGCTCCACGACGCCGACATGGCGATGTACATCGCCAAGCGCCAGGCCCGCGGCAGCCGGCGCCTGGCGGAACTCAACGACCCCCGCATCCTTCAGGAAGAAAAGGAGATAGACAGTGCTACCCCAGAGGCTCCACCCAAGTAGATTGCTCGCCCTCGCCCTGTTCAGCCTTGTGCTGGGCCTGGCCGGTTGCCAGACCAAACCGCCGCAGACCGGCCTGAGCGCCGAGCAGATCGCCGTGCTCCAGGAGCAGGGCTTCGAACTCCGCGACGAAGGCTGGGAGTTCGGCATGTCCAGCAAGGTGCTGTTCGGCAACAATCTCGACCGTCTCAATCCCGACAGCCGCAACACCCTGACGAAGATCGCCCACGCCTTGCTCGCGGTAGACATCGACAAGGTCCGCCTGGAAGGCCACACCGACAACTACGGCGACGAAGGCTACAACCAGAAGCTCTCCGAACGGCGCGCCGAATCGGTAGCCGCGGTGTTCCGCGAAGCCGGCATGCCGGCGGCCAACATCGAGGTCCGCGGCCTGGGCATGAGCAAGCCGGTGGCCGATAACAAGACCCGCGCCGGCCGCAGCGAGAACCGCCGCGTCGCCATCATCGTTCCCGCCGAGTAATCCTGCGCTCGCGGGCTGCGTACGGCCCACCCGTACCTGGCCCGTCCATCGCCCGGCCCCGCCGCCACCCCGCTTCCGGCCTATGTTGAAGGAAGAAGCCAGCAGACCGGCGTACCGGCCGCCGCTGCCGCGGATGCTAGACTGAATGCTGCGCAAGAAACCGACAATCCCGGCCGACCTGCCGTTTGCGGGTGCTCCGGGATTCACCGACAGGGGGTATCGACCTTTGCCTGTTCGCCCAAGGAACAGGCCGTCAGACGATGGGAGGCATGCCATGAACCGGCATTACTACATCAGCGACAACCTCGACGAGCTGGAACGGCTCGAAGCCGAACTGGAAGCCAGCGGCATCGCCACCGAGCAGATCCACGTCCTCAGCGAAAAGGACGCGGAGACCGGCCAGCGCCATCTGCACGAAGTCTCTCCGTTCATGAAGAAGGATGTGGTCCGCTCCGGCCGTGTCGGCCTGCTGGTCGGCCTCGCCCTGGCCATCGTCGCCGTGGCCTTCGCCTATGCCAGCGGCTGGACGGAAACCGCCGCCGGCTGGATTCCGGTGATCTTCCTCGGCGCCGTGCTCTGCGCGTTCTGCCTGTGGGAAGGCAGCTTCTTCGGCCTGCAGCGCACCAACCGCGCCTTCCGCCCCTTCGAAGAACGCCTGCACCAGGGGCAGCACCTGTTCTTCGTCGATGTGAAGAACGTCCAGGAGCCGATCCTGGTCAACGTGGTCAGCCACCACCCGCGCCTGCAGGACGCCGGCACCGGCCCCGCGGTCTCTCCGCTGCTGCTGGGCTGGCAGCAACGCTGGCGGCGGTTCCGGCGGATGGTCTGAGCGGCGGGGCCTGCGCACCGCGCAGGTCCTGCGCCGTCCCTCCGGCTGCTAGAATATACGGCTACCCGTCCGCCATCCCGGCCGGCGCGGCCCGTCAGGAAACTCCATGAAACTCGATAAAGCGGCAGCCATCGCACAGCTCAACCAGGCCTTGGGCATGTCCGTGCTGGATGCCGGCAACACCCTGCTCGCCCGCTTCAACAAGAGCAAGAACGTCTGGTGGTTCGATATTCCGCTCAGCCAACTGAAGGCCGGCAAGTTCCTCAACCTGCTGCTGGCGAACCCGGCCGGCGATGCAGTGGAGCACCTGAAGGTGCCCACCGGTTTCCTTCGCCAGCAGCAGGACAGTCTGGAACTGCGCGACAAGAACGCCCGCCGGCCGACCCTCAGCCTGGAGCTGAGCGCGGACCCCGGCAAGCGCCTGCGCGACGTCCGCCCCGGCGGCGCTGGCCTGGACTTCGCCCCGTTCCTCCAGCCCTGAGCGGAAACCTCAGCGCGGCAGTTCGATGCGTTCCGGGTGGATCAGGATCAGGCCTTTCTTGTAGAGACCGCCGATGGCCTTCTTGAAGGTCCCCTTGCTGACCCCGAAGAGCCGGTGGATATCTTCCGGCGAACTCTTGTCGCTGAGCGGCAGGCTGCCGCCGGCCTCCAGCAGCCGGGCGAGAATCTGCTGGCTCAGCTCGACGGCGGCCTCGGCGCCGACCGGCTGCAGGCTCAGGGCGATCTTGCCGTCCGCGCGCAATTCCTTGATGTAGCCCTGTTCGCGCATGCCGCTGCGGAGGAACTTGAACGCCTCGTTCTTGTGGATCAGGCCCCAGTGCTTGCCCTCGATGATCGCCTTGAAGCCCATCTCGGTACGCTCCACCACCAGCAGGTCGACCGCCTGGCCGACGCTGTAGCGCGGCGGCAGGTTATCCAGCTGGCGGTCCAGGCGCGCGGTGGCGGTGATGCGGTTGGTGCGCTTGTCCAGGTAGACGTAGACCACGCAGTAGTCGCCGACCTGCAACGGACGCTTCTCTTCCGAATGCGGCAGCAGCAGGTCCTTGGGCAGGCCCCAGTCGAGGAACAGGCCGATCCGGTTGATCTCCACGACCTTCAGGCTGGCGAAACCGCCGACCTGGACCTTGGGCGTCTGGGTGGTGGCGATCAGGCGGTCGTCGCTGTCCAGGTAGATGAACACGTTGAGCCAGTCGCCCACTTCGCTGGGCTGGTCCTTCGGCACATAGCGCTTGGGCAGGAGGATCTCGCCGTGCTGGGTACCGTCGAGATAGAGCCCGAACTCCGTGTGTTTGACCACCTGCAGTGAATTGAAACGCCCGATGACCGCCATGTTGTCTCCCCCTGTCGAAGGGGCGGCATTCTACCGGGCGCCACGCAGGCGGGCGGAAGTTTTTGCCGGTACGCCGACGCCGCTCATCGCCTTGCCGGCCGTTCGCGCCGAAACATCCTGAACCACGCGGACATTTCCCAAATGCCGACTGTCTACTGGCAGTAAGCACAACGATGTTTCAAAATCGTGAACCCTAAAGACTTTTTTGGAACATCCTTATCAAGGATTCTCGCTGCCGCTCATCAGGAGTTCCTGTGCGTCCACTCAGCCGTTGGCTCTCATCTTGCGGCTCGCTTCTGGCGCTGGCCGCGCTGTTCCTGGTCGTTCCCCTCGCCGGCCGCTACTGGCTCGGCTGGTCGACGCCGTTCGGCTATCTCTCGGACCTGGCCCTCGGCAGCCTGCTGGTGCTGCTCCTGCATCGACGCTCCCTGTGGTTCGCGCTCCCGGTCATGCTGCTCTGGTGCCTGTTCCTGATCGGCAATGCCGAACTGGTCGGCGCGGTCGGGCGCATGCCGGAGCCTTCCGACCTCAAGTACCTGCTGGATCCGCAGTTCGTCAGCAGCTCCACCCAGGGCGGCGGCCTCGCCCACCTGCCACTGGCGCTCGGCCTCGGCGGCGCGACATTGCTTTGCGTGCTGCTCTGGCGCCGCCGCGGTCCGCGCCTGCCGCGCTATGCCTACGCGCTGCCGGCGGCGTTCCTGGCGGCGCATGTCGGCCTGCAATACCTGCGTCCGAGCGATGCCGACCAGTGGCAGCAGTACAACCTGCCGCACAAACTGCTGGCCAGCGCGCTCAGCAGTGGCCAACTGGCGGTCGAAGACTGGCTCGCCGGCGACCGTCCGGACACCCCGCCGGACGTCGCCGGGCTCAACCAGCTCGACCTTTCCGGAACGCCGCTGCTGGCCGGCGGAGGGCGCGCGCGCAACGTCCTGATCGTGGCCATGGAGGGAATCCCCGGCGCGTATATCGCCGCCAACCGCGCCGCCATCAACAGCAGCTACCACGAAGCGCCGATGCCCAGGCTGAGTGGCTGGGCCGAACGGGCGATGACCACCCCGGACTACGTGCTGCACAGCCACCAGACCATCCGCGGCCTCTACGCCATGCTCTGCGGCGACTACAGCAAGCTCGACTCGGGCACGCCGAAGGGCGTCGAGCTGCTCAACAACCCGGCCCGGGCCAGGGAGTGCCTGCCCGCCCAGCTGCGCCAGCACGGTTTCAGCACGCACTTCCTGCAGGGTGCCGGCCTGCGCTTCATGGCCAAGGACAAGGTCATGCCGCAGATGGGCTTCGACAAGACCCTCGGGCGCGACTGGTTCCGCAACAAGTCCTACCTGGAGTTTCCCTGGGGCATGGACGACAAGGCCTTCTTCGAGGGCGCCGCGACCTACGTGAAGCAGCTGCGCCAGCAGAAGAAACCCTGGATGCTGACCCTGCTCACCGTCGGCACCCACCAGCCCTACTCGGCGCCTGCCGACTACCTGGCCCGCTACCCGAACGCCAAGCAGGCCGCGGTGGCCTATCTCGACGACGCGATCGGCGCCTTCCTCGCCGACCTGGAGAAACAGGGCGTGTTGCGCGACACCCTGGTGGTGCTCACTTCCGACGAGTCCCACGGTGTCGACCAGGTGCGCCTCGCCTCGGCCTGGGGCTTCAACCTGGTGCTGGCACCGGAACAGGCGGCGCTGCCGCCGATCAAGAGCGGCGTCTACGGCCACGTCGACCTCGCCGCGTCCGTCCTCGACTATTTCGGCTACCGCGTGCCGGCGGGGATTTCCGGGCGCTCGCTGTTCCGCGACTACGCCAGCGGTCGCGAAATGATGTCCTACACCAACGGCATGCTGCGCCACCACGACGGCAAGGCCACCTTCGTCGAGTGCGATTTCCAGCAGGTCTGCCGGCGCTACCGCAGCGAGGGCTTCATCGCCGACGAAGCCGAGTTCCTCGGTCGCTTTAGCGGACGCCAGGCACGCCTGGTCAGCCAGCGCGCCGCCGTCCTCGACCACTCCGTGCAACAGGCCGGCCAGTTGGGCCAGGAGTTCCAGTTCGCCACCCACGAACGCATCCGCCTGAAGCCGGAAACCCACAACGACTGGACCGACAACCTGATCGGCGCGCAATACCTGGAGATGCCGAAGAACAGCAGGACCACGGTCACCCTGAAGATCCGCGCCTTGCAGATGGACCGCAACGGCGCCCGGGTGACGCTGAAGACCAAGGAGTTCGAACGCGACGTTCCCATACCGGTACCGGACATCCCGCGCCTGCTCAAAGGCAAGCCGCTGGACATGAGCTTCACCTTCGACAACCCGGAAGCGCGCAAGGCCTTCTCCTTCCACTTGCTCGCCGAGGGCCGCGGGATCATCGAGATCAGCGACTTCCACGTGGTCACGGCGGCCAACCCGGAACCCGTGGAAAGCCGCAGCCAGGTCGCCGAAGCGGCGAAGGAACAGCCGCTGCTGAGCACCCTGAAAAGCCTGTTCGCCAACCGCCCCGAAACCGAGGAAGCGGAACGCGCGGACGCCCCTCGGGAGCGCACCGTCATCCCCGAGCAGAAGGCCCTGATCCTTTCGCACTGACCGCGCCGGAGCGGCCCGCCCGGCCGCCGCGCGCTCCCCGCTGAACCCAGCGCCGTCGCGGGCGTCGAAGATTCGCAAGCAACCAGGCGAAACGGAGAACGGCATGAAGCACCTGGCATTCCTCGCCCTCGGCGGACTCCTGCTGGCGCCCCTGGCCGAAGCGGCCAGCTTCGATTGCGAAAAGGCTGAGCGAGCGGACGAAAAGGCCATCTGCGCGAACCGGGCGCTGAACGACAAGGACGTCGAGATGAGCGTCAAGTACCACTTCCTCCGCGGCCTGTTCGCCATGGGCGGCCGCGGCGCCATGCAGGACCGGCAGCAGGACTGGCTGCGTGAGCGCCGGCGCTGCGGTGGCGACACCGACTGCCTCTCCCGTGCCTACGCGCAGCGTATCGACGAGCTGGACAAGCAGTACGCGGGCATCGACAAGCCGCTCTGAAGCTAGCGTCCGCCGACGGCGAACTGCAGTTCCGCCAGGCGCGCATAGAGCGGGTTCTCGGCGATCAGACGGGCGTGGCTACCAATCGCCACCAGCCGCCCCTGGTCGATCACCGCGATGCGGTCGGCGCTCTGCACCGTGGCCAGGCGATGGGCGATCACCAGGGTGGTACGTCCGCTCATCAGGCCTGGCAGGGCCTGCTGGATCAGGTGCTCGCTTTCCGCATCCAGGGCGCTGGTCGCCTCGTCGAGCAGCAACACCGGCGCGTCTACCAGCAACGCCCGGGCGATCGCCAGGCGCTGGCGCTGGCCGCCGGACAGGCCGATGCCGCCCTCGCCCAGGTGGGTGGCGTAGCCCTGCGGCAGACCCAGGATGAACTCGTGGGCATGCGCGGCACGCGCTGCGGCCTCGACCTCGGCGGCGCTGGCATGCGGACGGCCGTAGCGGATGTTTTCCTCGACGCTGCCGAAGAACAGCGCGGGGTTCTGCGACACCAGGGCAAAGCTGCGGCGCAAGTCGGCCGGGTCCAGTTCGACGATCGGCTGTCCGTCCAGCAGCAGCCGCCCCTGCTGCGGATCGAAGAAACGCAGGAGCAGATCGAACAGGGTCGACTTGCCGGCACCGGAAGGTCCGACCAGGGCCAGGGTTTCCCCCGGTTCGACGGCCAGGCTGATGTCGTCGATGGCCCAGTGTTCGGGACGGGTCGGATAGGCGAAGCGCACCGCCTGCAATTCGATCCTCCCGCTCACCCGCGCCGCCAGCTTGCGTGGTTGCGCTGGCGGGCGGATCTCGCTGCGCGCCCTGAGCAGCTCGGCGATGCGCTCTGCGGCGCCGGCGGCGCGCTGCAATTCGCCGATCACCTCGCTGAGGGTGCCGAAGGCCATGCCGACGATCAGGCTGTAGAAGACGAACGCGGCCAGTTCGCCGGCCGAGATGCTGCCGGCGATCACGTCGCGGCCGCCGACCCAGAGCATGATGCCGACTGCGCCGAGCACCAGCACGATCACCACGGTGATCAGCCAGGCACGCTGGGCGATGCGCTTGCGCGCGGTGTCGAAGGCGCGCTCGACGGTGCCGGCGAAGCGCTGGCGATCCTGCGCCTGGTGGTTGTAGGCCTGCACGGTCTTGATCTGACCGAGGGTCTCACCGACGTAGCTGCCGACGTCGGCCACCCGGTCCTGGCTTTCCCGCGACAGGCTGCGCACGCGGCGGCCGAACAGCAGGATTGGGGCGATCACCAGCGGCAACGCCAGCACCACGATGCTGGTCAGCTTGGCGTTGGTGACGAACATCAGCAGCACCCCGCCGACCAGCATCAGGGCATTGCGCAGGGCCATCGACAGCGAGGAACCGATCACCGTCTGCAGCAGCGTAGTGTCGGCGGTCAGGCGCGACTGGATCTCGGAGCTACGGTTGGTTTCGTAGAAACCGGGATGCAACTCGATCAGGTGGTCGAACACGCGCTTGCGGATATCGGCGACGAAGCGCTCGCCGATCCAGGACACCAGGTAGAAGCGCACGAAGGTGCCTACGGCCAGGCCGAGCACCAGCACGAAGAACAGCAGGATGTAGCGATTGAGCAATTCGGGCGAGGCGGTGAGGAACCCCTGGTCCACCAGCAGGCGGATGCCCTGGCCCAGGGACAGGGTGATCGCCGCGGTGAACAGCAACGCCACCAGGGCCCCGAGCATGCGCCAGCGGTAAGGCGCCATGAAGCGCCAGGCCAGGCGCAGGGCGATACGTTGGCGGGAGGAGAGAATGGCTGGCATGCGGCGCTCGCTCGGCGGCTGGGGTTCCGCAGGTTAGCACCGGGAACGCAGCGAGGCGATGCATGCCCCGGCCGGCAGCGCGATGATATCGACGTATATATCCGGGCAACTTAGCCGATAACTAATCGTGAACTTTTCATTATTCTCGATATAGGCGAGTTAGAGCCCCGGAGAACTTTCTCGCTCAATTAGTGCAAACATTGGAATTCATGCCGGGATGCGCGAAGGAGTTATCCACCTGGCGGTATCCTGCGTCGCCCGGGGTCGGCGGGACATCCAGCCGCGGAGACCTCGAGCAGTTCGCCGCCGGCTCGCCAATGCCGCAGCGCCTCGCTCGGGTATTGCCTAACGGACTTTATAGAAAACAGCAGGTTACGTCCGAAATCTGATCGACAATATTCAAGATGAAATAAAACGCCGCTTCGGTTATAATGAACGGCCATATTTAATGCAGAGACAGGTCCCCGGATATGGCCATCATGAAGAAAACCGTCGCGCCGAAAGCCGCCAAGCCGGCTCCCGCGGTCGAAACCCGCGAATCCATCGAAGCGCAGGTCGCCGCCTTCCTCCAGGCCGGCGGCGAGATCCAGAAGATCGCCAAGGGCGTCAGCGGCCAGGTCTACGGCCCGTCGCGGCAGATCACCATCAGCAAGAAGCGCTGATCGCCCGCCCCTCGCCGGGGACTACGAAGGGGATGGCAGGCCGGCACGCAGATGTGCCACGCTCCATCCCCTTTTTCATTGCCTGAATCCCGAGCCCTTCATGCCTGGCCATCCCGATCCACTGCACGGCGTCACCCTGGAAAAACTGCTCACCGAACTGGTCGCCCACCACGGCTGGGCGGAGCTTGGCAAACGGGTCGACATTCGTTGTTTCAGGAACGACCCGAGCATCAAGTCCAGCCTCGCCTTCCTGCGCAAGACGCCCTGGGCCCGGGAAAAGGTCGAGGCGCTCTACGTCCAGCTCAAACGCAACCAAGGCTGAAGGCTAGCGCGCCAACCCCAGGCGCAGCAATTGCCCGTCCTTCTGGTCGGTGAGCAGGTAGAGATAGCCGTCCGGGCCCTGCCGCACGTCGCGGATGCGCACCCCGAGATCGCCCAGCAGGCGCTCTTCGTGGACGACCCGGTCGCCATCCAGTTGCAGGCGGATCAGTTCCTGCGTCGCCAGCGCGCCGATGAACAGGTTGTGCTGCCAGGCCGGGAAGCGCTGCGCATCGTAGAACGCCATGCCGCTGATCGCCGGCGACTTCTCCCAGACATGGTGCGGCGCCTCGGTACCGTCGACGGCCTTGCCCCTGGCTTCGGGGATCGGCAGCAGGGTGTAGTTGATTCCATGGGTCGCCAGCGGCCAGCCGTAGTTCCCGCCGGCCTGGGGTATGTTGATCTCGTCGCCGCCGCGCGGGCCGTGCTCGTGGGTCCAGAGCCGGCCGGTCCAGGGATTCAACGCGGCGCCCTGCTGGTTGCGGTGGCCATAGCTCCAGATCTCCGGCCGCGCGTCGGCACGGCCGACGAAGGGATTGTCCTTGGGAACGCCGCCGTCCGGATACAGGCGGACGATCTTGCCCTGCAACTTGTCCAGGTCCTGCGAGGTGCTGCGCTGGTTGTTCTCGCCGAGGGCGATGAACAGGTGGCCCTTGCCGTCGAAGACCAGGCGCGAGCCGAAGTGATGGCCGCTGGAAAGCTTCGGCAACTGCCGGAAGATCACGTGGAAACCCTCCAGCCGTCGCTTGTCCGCCGATAACCGGCCGCGTCCCGCCGCCGTTCCGGCGCGGCCGTCCTCGCCGGCCTCGGCATAGGTCAGGTAGACCAGCCGGTCCTCGGCGAACCCCGGCGACAAGGCGACGTCGAGCAGGCCCCCCTGGCCGCTGGCGAAGACCCTGGGTACGCCTTCCAGCGGCGCCGACAACTGTCCCTCGGGACTGACGAAACGCAAGCTGCCGGGCCGCTCGGTGACCAACATGCCCTGGTTGTCCGGCAGGAAGGCGACGGCCCAGGGATAGGCCAGACCGCCAACCACCGGGGTGACCTCGACGGCGCCCAGCTCGCTGTCGTGGCGACCGGCGTCCACCGCCTCGGCCGACGGGGCGAGCAGCGCGGCGGCGCTCAGCAGGATGGCATTCAAAGACAGGCCCGGCATGCGTTCTCTCCTTCCCCAAGCGAAAAACACCACTCTAGTCGCAGATCCGCCGCGCCTAGCGGTCCGCACACGGGCTGTAACAAACCCGCCCCTCAAAGCAAGGCGACCATTTCCTTGAGGGTCACCGCCCAGGTGCCCTTGGCATTGATATAGCGATAGCCGAACCGGGAACCGTGCGCCTCGCTGGTGATCACCGCGTTCCAGGCCTGCCCGCGCGGCAGGTCGTGGGCCGGGTCGAGGAGCAGGAAGGCGCGCTCGCTCATGCCGATGGCCAGGCCCCAATGGCGGATATCGCTGCCCTTGCGGCCGTGGAAACCGAGCACTACCGGAAAGCCGGCCTCCAGGTATTCGCGGGTGTGCCGGACCAACCTGCGCCCCTCGCCCTTGAGGGCGAAATGCTCGGTATCGTTGATCTCGGCCAGCAGCTCCAGCAGGTCGACGCCGGTGGTGCCGACGCGCAGCAGCGGGCCGTGCTGGTCCAGCGCCTTCATCAGGCGCCCGTAGCGACTGCGACTGTCGACCCGCTCCAGGCCCTTGGCCTGGCGCCGGCGCAGTTGGCCGCGGACCAGCATCGCCATGACCAGACAGTAGGGCCCGCAGGCGCCGTCCATGTCGCCCTGGCGCAGATGGACCTTGTCGCCATTGGCGTTGCACAGGCCGCCGCTGCCATCCTCGTCCAGGTCCCATTCCAGGCCATCGATCAGGCGTGACTGCATGAGGGTCTCCTCTCCGGTTCCTTAAGTTGGGACCGAGCGGGCGCCGAATCATTCCTCGGCGCCCATCGCCACAACGAGTAAACTGGCGGTCTTTCATTCCAGTAGCCTCGCCATGACCGACCCGATCCGCCTGTCCAAACGCCTCGCCGAACTCACCGCCTGCTCGCGCCGCGAAGCCGAGCTGTACATCGAGGGCGGCTGGGTCAGCGTCGACGGCGAAGTGATCGAGGAGCCACAGTTCAAGGTGCTCGACCAGCGCGTGGAGCTGCTGCCGGGCGCCCGCGCGGAAACGATCGAACCGGCCACCCTGCTGTTGCACAAGCCGGCCGGCTGGCGCCACGACGATTTCGAAGGCCTGCTCGCTGCGGGGCGGCGCTGGAGCGATGACCCCAGTCCCTTGCGAGCGCTGAAAAAACACTTCGCCCGCCAGCGTCCCACCCTGGCGCTGGACAGCGAGGCTTCCGGGCTGGTGGTGTTCAGCCAGCAGCACGGCGTACTGCGCAAGCTGGTGGACGACGGTGCACGGCTGGAGCAGGAATACCTGGTCGAGGTCGCCGGCGACCTGGCCGCCGGCGGCCTCGAGCGCCTGCGCCACGGCCTCGCCTACCAGGGCCGCAGGCTATCGCCGTGCAAGGTCAGTTGGCAGAACGAAAGCCACCTGCGCTTCGCCCTCAAAGACGTGCTGCCCGGCCAGTTGCGCTTCATGTGCGAAAGCGAGGGGCTGGAAGTGCGGAGCATCCGCCGCCTGCGCATCGGCGCGCTGCCGCTGGCCAGGCTACCGCTCGGCGAATGGCGCTACCTCGGCCTCCACGAACGCTTCTGAGCGCTCATTCGAGGCCACGCAGGGCGCGCCCCGGCGACTGCCCGCAGACCCGCCGGTACATGGCGATGAACGCGCTGTCGCTGGCGTAGCCCAGGGCGTGGGCGACCTCGGTCACCGAGCGGCCTTCGGCCAGGCGCCTCCGCGCTTCGAACAAGCGCGCCTGGGTTCGCCAGCGGGAGAAACCCAGGCCGGTCTGCTCGGTGAACAGACGCGCCAGGGTCCGCCCGCTGGCGCCGACCTCACGTCCCCACGCCTCGATGCTCCAGTCCAGCGCGGGTTGCGCCAGCAGCGCCTCGGCCACCTTCAGCGCCCGCGCATCGCGCGGCATCGGCAGGCTCGCGGCGTGTGCCGGCGCGCTCGCCAGTTCATCGAACAGTGCGCGCAACAGCGTCAGGTGCGGCCCTTCCAATTGCAAGTCGGCTGCCCAGCCGGTCATGCGCAGAATCAGTTCGCGCATTAGCGGCCCGACCTCGAGGACCTGGACGCTGTCCGGCAGCTCGGCGAACGCCGAGGGTTCGAAGTACAGGCTACGGTAGGCGAAGCGCCCGTGAAGGACCGTGCGATGCGGCACGCCGGCCGGCAGCCAGGCGGCCTGGAGCGACGTCAATTGGCAAATGCGCTCGGCGAAATACAGCGTGACGCTACCGGCCGCCATGTACAGCAACTGCGCGCGCCGGTGGCAATGCCAGTCGCTGCGGTGGCCGGTGCTGTCGACCTCGAGGCCGACCACCGGGCAGCGGGCGAGATCGGGATCCTCGACCCGTTCGTAGGGATAGCGCGGCACCTTGTCCTCTTCGCGATGTTTTCCGTCCTGACCGCAGCATTCTGCCAGGCGCAGGCGGCCTAGGCTTGGCTCTTTTTTCCGGAGCCATCATGCCTGACCGTCCTCGCCCTCCCCTGCTGCTGGTGCTCGCCCTGCTAGCCCTGCCGCAAGTCGCCGAAACCATCCTTTCCCCCGCGCTGCCGGCCCTGGCCAGCCACTGGCGACTGGACGACGCTACCAGCCAGTGGACCATGGCGCTGTTCTTCGTCGGTTTCGCCCCCGGCATCTGGCTCTGGGGCTGGCTGGCCGACCGCCTCGGCCGGCGCCCGGCTCTGCTCGGCGGGCTCGGCCTGGCGGCCCTGGCGACCTTCGGTGCCTGGGCCAGTACCGACTATTCCTACCTGCTTGCCTGTCGCCTGGTCCAGGGCCTCGGCCTGGCGACCTGCTCGGTGACGGTGCAGGCCAGCCTGCGCGATGTGCTGCAAGGCCCGGCGTTGATGAGCTATTTCGTCACGCTCGGCGCGGTGCTGGCCTGGTCGCCGGCAGTCGGCCCCCTCGGCGGCCAGTGGCTGGCCGACCTCGGCGGGCACCCGGCGGTGTTCGCCACCCTGGCGGTGCTGCTCGCCTCGCTGGCGGCGCTGGTCGTCCCGGCCTGGCCGGAAACCCGTCCGCTGCTGGCGGGCACGCCCGAGCCCGCGACCCTGGCGATCTTCCGACGGGTCCTGGCCGACCGACCGCTACAGACGCGCGCACTGCTGGTGGCGGTGCTCAATGTACTGGTGTTCTCCTTCTACGCCGCCGGGCCGTTCATGGTCGGCGACCTGCCCGGCCTGGGCTTCGGCTGGATCGGCCTGGCCATCGCCCTTGCCGGGAGCCTCGGCGCCTTGCTCAACCGACGCCTGCCGCACACCTGGAACAGCGCTCGCCGGGTACGCCTGGGCCTGGCGCTGGCAGCCGCCGGCGCGACAGCGCAGACGCTGTTGGCCGCCGGCGGATACGCCGAAGGCCTGTCCTGGGCCCTGCCGGCCCTGCCGATCTTCGTAGGCTTCGGCGTGGCGATTCCCAACCTGCTGGGTCCGGCGCTGTACGCCTACGACGATTGCCGGGGACGCGCCGGAGCCCTGTTCGGGCTCGCCTACTACCTGCTGATCGGCCTCGGACTGGGCGCGTCCACCCTGCTACCGTTCGACCGTCCCTGGCCGCTGGCGGCGTACTGGAGCCTGCTGGGCCTGGTCGCACTGCTGCTGGCCAGGCGGCTGCCGGAATGAAAGCGGCGCCAGGTACGCCCGTGCAAACCGGACGACCGGCCCGGAAAGCCGGATAGGGCGGCCGTCGCGACGCTGCTATGCTGTGATGGCACAGCGCCCACGCGGACCCGCAGAACGTGGCCAGAACGACGCTCGAATCGATCCAGCACGCCATCGAGGTGAATTCGTCCCTGGCCCTTCCCATCGCCCTGGAGAATCTCTCGCGTCTGACCCACCTCGCGCTGCTGACCGTCCCCTTCAACCTGATCCACATTCTGGTGTTTTCCCTGAAGGACTTCCGCCCGGACCTCGGCCATCAGCTCTGGCGCCAGGAAATCATGTACGCCCATGGCGCCATGGCCCTGCTCTTCGGCGGCATCGGCCTGCTCGCGCTATGGCTGCGCCGCCAGCCACCCAAGCTGTGGCGCATGCGCCTGCTGATCCTGCTGGGCGGCGCAGGGATCATAGGCTTCGGCGTCGCCATCGCCTGCATCGACCAGCGCATCACCAGCAACATCACGCCGCTGCTGCTGGCCTGTTTCGCCTGCGCCATGTTCATCCTGATCCGCCCGGCCTACGCGGTGCCTTTCTACGGCCTGGCCATGCTGGTCTTCCAACTGGCGATGGGCTACGCCCAGGCCGACCCGCAACTGCGCCTGTCGAACCAGGCCAACGGCCTCACCGCGTTCGGCCTCGGCCTGCTGCTGTCGCTGATCCTCTGGCACGGGCACGTGCGCAACCTGCGCCAGCAACGCAAGCTGGAGTTGCAGCGGCAGGAGCTGGAGGAGAAAAATCGCCAGTTGGAGTACCTGGCCGGTCACGACCCGCTGACCGGCCTGTTCAATCGTCGCGAATTCGACCAGCTGGTGCTCATGGAACTCGCGCGCATCGCTCGCCAACCGCAGCCGCTGAGCCTGCTGATGGTCGACCTGGATCACTTCAAGTACATCAACGACCGCTATGGGCACCCCTTCGGCGACGAGGTCATTCGCCATGCCGCCAACCTGCTGCGCGGCAATACCCGTAGCAGCGACAGCGTGGCGCGCCTGGGCGGGGAAGAATTCCTCCTGCTCCTGCCCGACACCGCCGAGCAGCAGGCTCGCAGCCTTGCGGAAAAACTCCGCGAACGCCTCGAAGGTACCCCGCTGGCGACGCAGGACGGCGTGCTCTGCCTGACCGCCAGCTTCGGCGTGGCCAGCCTCGACGGAGGCGGCCAGGCCAGCTACGAGCAGCTCTACAGCGCCGCCGACCAGGCTCTCTACCGGGCCAAGAGCAGCGGTCGCAACCGGGTCGAAGTGATTCGCCTGGCCAGCCTCGCGGAAAGCCTGCGGTAACAATTGATCGGCCGGCCCTGACGAGCGGTCGGTCAGCCGCCCGAACCTTGGTTAAGATGGTCCGTGGCGCTCTAGCTCGCCGCTCTTCCTGCCCTTCCGACCTGCCCGACCTCGCCCGGCCCCATGCCGCGGCCTTGCCGTTGGCGTCGTGCGGGAAGACCGGCGCAGCGCCGTTGTCCGCATTACCAGGGGAGAACCATGCTCAAGCACCTGCTCGTGCTCACCTGTGCCCTGCTCGCCAGCTCCTCGGCCCTGGCCCAGGTGATGGCCCGCGACCTGGGCGATTTCGAACTCAAGCTGGCCACCAGTCCGACCCGCAGCATGGCCCAGGGCCTGGTCACCCCGGGCAGCTCCGGCAGTTTCCACGGCGGCCTCGACCTAAGCCACGAAAGTGGCTGGTACATCGGCAACTGGACCTCCAACCTCGACCCCGGCAAGCCCACCGAGATCGACTCCTACGCCGGCTTCAAGCGCCCGCTGAACAACCGCCTGGGCTACGAAATGGGCCTGATCCGCTACAGCCGCCCGGAGCAGCCGGCCAACGACGCAGCCGAACTCTACGGCGGCCTGTCGATCTTCGGCAGCCGGCTCGGCGCGGCCCTGAGCAGCGACCCGGGGCGCAACGACACCACCCTGTTCGCCGACCTCGGGGTCAACCCGCCGTTCGGTTTCGACGTCACCCTGAAGTACGGCAACCATCGCCTGGACAACCCGGCGAGCCTCAGCGGCGGGGGCTACGTGAGCGTCTTCAACGACTGGTCGGTGAACCTCTCGCGGCCCTGGCTGGGCATCGACCTGAACCTGTCCTACAGCGGCACCAGCCTGACCGGCAGCGATTGCAGCGCCTACTCGGGACACAACAGCTACTGCGACACCACATTCATGCTGAAGGCGTCGCGTCCGTTCTTCTGAGTCGTCAGTCGTCCTGGCGGCGGGTACGCTGGGCGAGTTCGTCGAGCTGTTTCTGCTCGCGCTTGTCCTCGGCCTGGCGCGCCTCTTCCAGGTAGCGCTCGACCAGCTTGCGCAGCCCTTCCAGGCGGGCGTATCTCTCCTGCCAGTTGAGCCGCGCCTTGTCCACCGCCTCGCGGTGCCAGGTCACGCTGTTGGCCTGCTGGGCGACGGCGGTCTCCAGTTGCGAGAGGAAGCGCTGGTAGTTCATCAGCCACTGGCCGCTGACGCCCTTCTGGCCCTGGCTGATCCATTGCTGCTGGTAGTCGTTGCGGTAGCGTTCCAGCTCCGCCAGCTTCTGCTGTGCCGCGAGCAATTGCTGCTGGCACCTGCCCAGCTGGGTCGCGGCATCCCGCTCGGCCTTGCTGGCCATGTCCACCACCGGCGCCAGCCGCGCCGCGCGCTTCTCCATGCCTCAGCGCGCCTCAGGCCTGCCCGCCGGCGAGCAGGCTCGCCAGCCGCGCACGGCTTTCCGCCAGGCTTTCGCTTTCGTCGAGGCCCTGGCGCAGGAACTGGCGCATGACCGGGAAGCGAGCGATGGCCAGGTCGGTCTCGGGATCGCCGCCGGCCACGTAGGCACCGACGCTGATCAGATCGCGACTCTGCTGGTAGCGCGACCAGAGCTGCTTGAAGCGCTGGGCGTCGCGCAGGTGCTCGGCCTCGACCACCTGCGGCATCACCCGGCTGATCGAAGCTTCGATATCGATGGCCGGATAGTGGCCTTCCTCGGCCAACCGCCGGGACAATACGAAGTGCCCGTCGAGCACGCCGCGAGCGGCGTCGGCGATCGGGTCCTGCTGGTCGTCGCCCTCGGAGAGCACGGTGTAGAACGCGGTGATCGAGCCGCCACCGGCTTCGGCATTGCCGGCGCGTTCCACCAGCTTCGGCAGCTTGGCGAACACCGATGGCGGATACCCCTTGGTCGCCGGTGGCTCGCCGATGGCCAGGGCGATCTCGCGCTGGGCCTGGGCGTAGCGGGTCAGCGAGTCCATCAGCAGCAATACGTTCTTGCCCTTGTCGCGGAAGTACTCGGCGATCCGCGTGCAGTATTGCGCGGCACGCAGGCGCATCAGCGGCGCGTCGTCGGCCGGCGAGGCGACCACCACGGAGCGCTTGAGGCCTTCCTCGCCGAGGATCTCGTCGATGAACTCCTTCACCTCGCGGCCCCGCTCGCCGATCAGACCGACGACGATGATGTCGGCCCTGGTGAAACGGGTCATCATCCCCAGCAGCACCGACTTGCCCACCCCGGTACCGGCGAACAGGCCGAGGCGCTGGCCGCGGCCGACCGTGAGCAGGCCATTGATCGAGCGGATGCCGACGTCGAGAGGTTCGCTGATCGGGTGGCGCTTGAGCGGGTTGATCGTCGGGCCGTCCATCGGCACCCAGTCTTCGGCGCGCATCCCGCCCTTGCCGTCGAGGGCGCGGCCGGCGCCGTCGAGCACGCGGCCGAGCATCGACATGCCCATCGGCAGGCGCCCGGTGTCCGGCAGCGGCACGACCCGCGCGCCGGGCGCGATGCCGGCGAGGCTGCCGACCGGCATCAGGTACACCTTGCTACCGGAAAAGCCCATCACTTCGGCCTCCACCTGCACCGGGTGGTAGCCGCTTTCGTTGATCACGTTGCAGCGGCTGCCGACCGCGGCCTGCAAGCCCTCGGCTTCGAGGGTCAGGCCGACCATGCGCAGCAGGCGGCCCTCGACCACCGGCTGCGCCGGCAGCGAGACAGCCTCGGTGTAGCCCTCCAGGCGCCTGGCGAAACTGGTTCGCTCAAGGCGCATCGACGTCTCCGGGGGCGTCGAGGTCGATCCGGATGTCGCTGGCCAGCGGATGGGTCGCCTGTTCGCGCTGTTGCTCGAACAGTTGCTTCACTGCCTGCGCCAGGCGCGTCTCGATGGTCGCGTCGATGCGACTGTGCTCGGTCTCGATGCGGCAGCCGCCGGGCAGCAACGAATCGTCCTCGAGAATCCGCCAGCTCTCTTCGTGGCGCTCGCGCAGCGCCTTGACCCGCTCGAAGTCCTGCGGGTTAACATGGATACGGATGTTCGCCGCGCCCATCGGCAGCAGCTTCAGAGCCTCGCGCAGGACCTGGCGGACATGGCTGGAGTCCATGTGCAGTTCGCGCTGGATCACCTGGCGGGCAACGTGGTTGACCAGGTTGACCATGCCCTGCTCGATCAGGGCGTCCTGCTCGGCGATGGGTTCCAGGAGCTGCGTCATCAGACGCTCGAGACTTTGCAGGCGCTCCTTCAGCGCCTCCTCGGCTTCCTGCCGCGCCTTCAACTGGCCGGCGTGGAAACCGTCGCGCTCGCCGGTGGCGAAACCTTCATTGTAGGCGTCCTGGCGGATCGCCTCGATCTCCTCCAGCGTCGGCGGCTTGACGGTCTCCAGCTCGACCTCTTCCACCGCCGCCGGCGCCGGCGCGGGTTCGGCGACCGCGGGCACCTGCGGCGCGGCAACGGCCGGCTCGTCGCGCGGCTCGTCGAAGCTCGGCAACGACCAGAGGCCGAAGGCCGCCACGTCCTTGCCGCGGATCAGTTCGCTGGGATTGTCTTTGTCCTTGTCGTGGGGGACCACCTCAGATCATCTCCTCGCCACCCTTGCCGCCCAGCACGATATCGCCGGACTCGGCCATGCGCCGGGCAATGGTGAGGATTTCCTTCTGCGCACCTTCCACTTCGCTGACCCGTACCGGCCCCTTGGCCTCCAGGTCGTCGCGCAGCAGCTCGGCGGCACGCTTGGACATGTTCTTGAAGACCTTCTCGCGGATCGCCTCGTCGGAGCCCTTGAGCGCCAGCACCAGTACGTCCGAGGAGACTTCCCGGAGCAGCGCCTGGATGCCGCGGTCGTCGACGTCGGCGAGGTTGTCGAAGACGAACATCAGGTCCTCGATCTGTCCGGACAGGTCTTCGTCGACCTCGCGGATCGAATCCATCAGCTGGCCTTCGATGGAGCTGTCGAGGTAGTTCATGATGTCCGCCGCGCGCTTGACCCCGCCCATGGTAGTGCGGGTGGCGTTGGAATTGCCGGCGAACTGCTTCTCCAGGATCAGGTTGAGTTCCTTCAGCGCCGAGGGCTGCACGGTGTTCAGCGAGGAGACGCGCAGGACGATATCCAGGCGCACCTTGTGGTCGAAATGGCTGAGCACCTCGGCGGCCTGGTCGGGATCGAGGTAGGCGACCACGATGGCCTGGATCTGCGGGTGTTCGTAACGGATCACGTCGGCCACGGCACGCGGCTCCATCCACTTCAGGCTGTCCAGGCCGCTGGTGCTGCCGCCGAGGAGGATGCGGTCGATCAGGTTGTTGGCCTTGTCCTCGCCGAGGGCCTGGGTGAGCATCTTGCGGATGTAGCCGTCGGCACCGACGCCGAGGCTGGTCTGGTCGCCGACCACTTCGACGAACTCGCCCATCACCTGCTCGACCTGTTCGCGATGCACGTTGCGCATCGACGCCATGGCCACGCCGACCCGCTGCACCTCTTTCGGTCCCATGTGCCGCAGCACCTGCGCCGCGTCGGTCTCGCCGAGCGACAGGAGCAGGATGGCGGCCTTGTCGACCTTGGTCAGTTTGGCGGCGAGACGATTCTCACTCATGGCGCTTACTCATCGGCGTTGATCCACTCTTTCACGACCTGGGCGACGCGGCCCGGGTCCTGTGCGACCAGGTTCTTGATCGCGTTCAATTGCGCATCATACCCCTCCGTGGGGCTCGGCAGGAGGATGCTCGACGGCCCGCCGATGCTCACCCGATCGTCGGCCAGCGAGCCTTCCAGGCCACTCTCGCCCAGCGCCAGGTCGCCGTCGCGACCGCCGCCGCCGGCCAGCGACTTGCCCTTGCCGCCGCCGGTGATGTTGCTCAGCACCGGACGCAGCACGCCGAACACCAGGACCAGGATGAACAGCACGCCGAGCACCTGCTTGACGATGTCCCAGAACCACGGCTGCGAGTAGAACGGAATGCTGTCGATCTCTTCGGCCTGGGCCGGGGCGAACGGCGCGTTGATCACGCTGACGCTGTCGCCGCGGCTGGCGTCGTAGCCCACCGAATCCTGTACCAGGCGGGTGAAGCGCGCCAGTTCGTCGGCGCTCCAGGGCTGGTGGCTGACCTCGCCGGTCTTCGCGTCGACCTTCATCTGGTCGTCCAGCACCACCGCCACCGACAGTCGGCGCAAGCGCCCCTGCTGCTGCTTGGTGTAGCTGATCGAGCGGTCCAGTTCATAGTTGCGGGTAGTCTGGTCGCGCTTGTCGGTCGGGTACGGCGCCAGCTCCGGCTTGCCGGTCTTCGGATCGATGATGGTCTGGCCGTTGGCGTCCTTCAGCGGCTGGCCCGGCGCGACGTAGTCGGCCGGCGCGCTGGCGGTGGCCTGCTGCGGCGCGCTGGCCGGGCCCGGCGGCTGGTTCGACAGCGCCCCCGGCACGCCCTGCGGGCCGGACGAATTCTGCCGTTCCTCGTTGTTGCGTTGCTCGCTGCGCAGGGCCGGCTGGTCCGGGTTGTACATCTCCGAGGTCGACTCGACCGCGCTGAAGTCGACGTCGGCGGACACCTCGGCCTTGTAGCGACCGTTGCCCAGCACAGGTTGCAGGATATTGTGCACGCGCTGGGTGAGCAGGCCTTCCATGCGCCGGGTGAAGTCGAACTGCTTGCCGGCCATGGTCAGCTCGGAGAGCTCCTGCTGGTCGGAGAGCAGGTTGCCCTTCTGGTCGACCACGGTGACCTGCGACTTGTCCAGCTCCGGCACACTGGTGGCGACCAGGTTGACGATCGCCATCACCTGGCTCGGCTCCAGGCTGCGCCCCGGATACAGCTCGACCAGCACCGAGGCGCTGGGCTTGCGGTCGTCGCGGACGAACACCGAACTCTTCGGGATCGCCAGGTGCACGCGGGCGGCCTTGACGTTGTTCAGGCTCGACACGGTGCGCGCCAGCTCGCCTTCCAGGCCGCGGCGATAGTTGGTGGCTTCCATGAACTGGCTGGTGCCCAGCGCCTGTTCCTTGTCGAGGATCTCGAAACCGACGTTGTTGTCGGTCGGCGCCACGCCGGCGGAGGCCACCTTCATGCGTGCCCGGCCGAGGTCGTCGGCCTTGACCAGCAGCGCGCCGGAGTTGGGTTCGACCTTGTAGGGAATGTCCGCCGCGGTCAGCGCTTCCACCACACGGTTCGCGTCGACCCCGTTGAGGCTGCCATAGAGCGGCTTGTAGTCCGGCTGCTGGGACCAGAGCACGACGGCGAAGCCGATCGCCACGCTGGCGGCGAGACCGACCAGCAGGCCGATCTGGCGCAGCATGGTCATCTCGGAAAGGTTGTCGAGGAACGACAGTCCCGGGAAGGATTTCTTCAGCATCCCGGCACCGCCGCTCTTGGCGGGAACCTGGCTGTCGATCAGTGCATCGGCCATGAACTAGTTATCCTCGCGCCGCTCAGACCGGCATCTGCATGATGTCTTGGTAGGCCTGGACCAGTTTGTTGCGCACCTGGGTCATGGCCTGGAACGACACGCTGGCCTTCTGGCTGGCGATCATCACGTCGGTCAGGTCGACGCCGCTCTGGCCGACCTCGAAGGCGTTGGCCATCGCGGTGGAGGCCTGCTGGGTCTCGTTCACCTTGTCCACGGCCTGGGAGAGCATTTCCGAAAAGCTCGGCGCCCCCGCTTCGGCCGGCGCCTGAACCGGTTTGGCCTTGGCCATGGCTTCCATTTGCATGGAACGCATTTCCAGCATCAGACGATTGAACTCGACACCCTGACTCATGACTCTTCCTCCAACAGCCGCGGCTTTTTTGACGCCGCCCGGCACTTTGCAGAGGAGTTAGCAACAAGGGTGCCAAGTCGACCCCAAGGCCCGGCATCGGCGTTCGCCGCCAATGCCCGCAACCGCTGCAGGGTCCGTCCCTGCTCCGGTTATCGGCAGGCGCGCACGCTCGAACAGCCCCGGGCGACGACCGGCGGCGGACGCAAAAGGCCCGCACGAGGCGGGCCTGGGGAACATGGCGAGCACTCAGATGGCGTAGAGATAGGCCTCCACGTCCATCCCCGCGTCGCGCATCTGGGCGAGCTTGTAGCGCAGGGTCCGTGGGCTGATACCAAGGCGCTCGGCAGCCTCCTTGCGGCGGCCGCGCTCGGTGCGCAGGGTATCGATGATCACCTGGAATTCGCGGCGGCGCAGGTCGTCGCCCAGCGCGCCGCTAGCGTCCTGGCCTGCGGCCGGCGACGGAATCTCGACGCTCGGCGGGGTGGCCGGTGGCATTGCCGGCATGGGCACCGGCACCGGGGCCGCGAGCGGCATGCCGATCGGCGCGGTGAGGCACAGGTCGGCGGGCTGGATCAGGCCGCCCTGTTGCAGGATCAACGCACGCTGGATGGCGTTGTCGAGTTCCCGTACGTTGCCCGGCCAGGCATGCCGGACCAGGCACTGGGCGGCCTCGGGGCCGAGCGCCACCGCGCCGAGGTTCATCTTGCGGCTGTGCTTGCGCAGCAGACGCTCGGCCAGCGGCAGGATGTCCGCAGGGCGTTCGCGCAGCGGCCGCCAGGCCAGCGGGAAGACCGACAGGCGATAGTAGAGGTCCTCGCGGAAACGCCCCGCCGCGACTTCCGCCGCGAGGTCGCGGTTGGTCGTGGCAAGCACGCGGATATCCAGGTTGATCGGCTTGCGCGCACCGACCCGCTCCACCTCGCGCTCCTGCAATACGCGCAGCAACTTGGCCTGCAGGCCGAGGGGCATTTCCGATATCTCGTCGAGAAGAATGGTGCCGCCGTCGGCCAGCTCGAACTTGCCGGGCTGGGCGGCAATGGCGCCGGTGAAGGAACCTTTCTCGTGGCCGAACAGGGTGGCCTCGAGCATGTTGTCCGGGATCGCCGCACAGTTGATCGCGATGAACGGCTTGCCGGCACGCGGCGATTGCTGGTGGATATAGTTGGCCAGGACTTCCTTGCCGGTCCCGGACTCGCCGGAGATCAGCACGGTGGAATCGCTGCGCGCGACCCGCGCGGCCAGTTCCAGCAACTGCCGGCTGGCCGGCTCCAGGGCCACCGGACCATCCTCCTCGCTGCCCGGCAACTGGCCCAGCGCATGGCGTGCCACCAGGTCGAGCAGCGCCCGCGCCTCGAACGGCTTGACCAGGTAGTCGGCGGCGCCCTGGCGCATCGCCTCGACGGCGCGATCGACCGCGCCGTAGGCGGTCATCAGCAACACCGGCAGGTGCGGGTAGCGCGTACGGATCAGGCCGAGCAACTGGTGTCCGTCCATGCCCGGCATGTTCACGTCGCTGATCACCAGGCTGAAGGCTTCGCGGGCCAGGACCGGCAGCGCCGCCTCCGCCGAGTCCACGGCGACGAACTCGTGACCGCCCAGCAGCAGGGTGTCGCTGAGGGCTTCGCGTAGTGCGCGGTCGTCTTCGACCAGCAGGACTTTGGCTGCCATGGGGTTACTCCTGAATCGCAGAAAGAGGCGCCGCCGGAATCAGCGGCAGGATCAAGGTGGCGCAGGTGCCGCGCCCCGGCCGAGAGCGCAACTGCAATTGCCCCTGGTGGGCGCGCGCCACGGCCTTGACCACCGCCAGGCCGAGCCCGGTACCGGTGGTCTTGGTGGTGAAGAAGGGTTCGCCCAGGCGCGCCAGGGTCGCCGGATCCATGCCCGGTCCGTTGTCGCTGACGCTGAGGCGCAGGCTGTCGGCGCGGGCATAGAGATGCACCTTCAGGCGCAGTTCGGGCCCGCAGGCCTGGATCGCGTTCTCCACCAGGTTGAGCACGGTGCCCACCAGGGTGTCGCGATTGCACAGCAGCTCGCCGCCGCGCGCCTCGCACTGCCAACGCACCTGGAGCCCCTGGACATGGACTTCGGCCGCCGCGCGCAGGCTGTCGAACAGCGCCTTCGGCGCCACCCGGTCGGTCAGTGGCAGCTCGCCGCGGGCGAACACCAGCATGTCGCGTACCTGATGCTCCAGTTCGTGCAGGCGCTCCTTCAGGCGCCCGGCGAAGCGTTGCTGCTGGTCGGTCGGCAGCGCCTGCTCGCTGAGGTGCCCGGCATAGAGCAACGCCGCCGACAACGGCGTGCGGATCTGGTGGGCCAGCGAGGCGACCATCCGCCCCAGCGCCGACAGGCGCTCGTGGCGCGCCAGTTGCTCCTGGAGACGGCGGGTATCGGTAAGGTCGTTGAGCAGGATCAGTTGACCCGGTTCGCCGTTCAGCGAGCGGGTGGCGATGGACAGGCGACGTCCGTCGCGCAGGGAAATCTCGTGGCCGTCATCCTCGCGCGGAGCGAAGCAGCGGGCGATCACCTCGCGCCAGAGCATGCCCACCAACGGCTCGCCAAGCAGGCCCAGGGCCGCCGGGTTGGCCTCGCGGACCACGCCATGGGCATCGATGACGATGACGCCGCCGGGAAGCAGGTCGAGCAGGCTCTGCAAGCGGTTGGCCAGGCGCTCCTTTTCCGCCAGCTCCTCCATGCGCTGCGCGCTGACCAGGGCCAGTTGCCCTTTCAGCTCGGTAACGCGCTCCTCCAGCAGGCTGTAGGACTCGCTGAGCTGGCTGGACATCTGGTTGAACAGCGCGAAGGCCTGCTCGAGGCCGGCGCGGCTGGTGGCCTCGGCCGTATCGGCTGGCTGCTCGGGGAAGGCGTTGAGGGCTGGTTGCATTGCGTTTCTCTCGGTCGGCGCGACGTCATGGTTCTGTCGGTCGACGGAGATATAGCAATACCCGTGCCTAAATTTTTTTCATTTGAAAATCAAAGCGTTGCGAAACGACCTGTCAATCATCCGACAGGTCGTCGTCGCGCCGGCTCATGCCGTACTTGCGCATCTTCTCCACCAGCGTGGTGCGGCGGATGCGCAGGCGTTCGGCGGCCCGCGCGACCACTCCGCCGGCATCGTCGAGGGCCTGCTGGATCAGGCCCTGCTCGAGGTTGGCCAGGTAGTCCTTGAGGTCCAGGCCTTCGGCCGGCAGCATCGCCGGCGCGTCCATTCCCGGCAGCCCAGCGTTGATCGCCGCGCGCTCTTCCAGCTCTTCGCGCAGGCTGCTGGCGAGTTGCTCGTCCTCGTCGTCGACATGGCGGAATTTCTTCGGCAGTTCGCCGACCCCGATCACCCCGTAGGGATGCATGATCGCCAGGCGCTCCACCAGGTTCGCCAGTTCGCGGACGTTGCCCGGCCAGTCGTGGCGGCAGAGCGACATGATCGCCGCCGAGTTGAAGCGGATCGACCCGCGCTTCTCGTGCTCCATCCGCGAGATCAGTTCGTTGAGCAGCAGGGCGATGTCTTCCACCCGCTCGCGCAGCGGCGCCATCTCGATGGGGAATACGTTGAGGCGGTAGTAGAGGTCTTCGCGGAAAGTGCCGTCCTCGATCATCTTCTCGAGGTTCTTGTGGGTCGCGGCGATGATCCGCACGTCGACGTTCTGCGTCTTGTTGCTGCCGACCCTTTCGAAGGTGCGCTCCTGCAGCACGCGCAGCAGCTTGACCTGCATCGGCAGCGGCATGTCGCCGATCTCGTCGAGGAACAGGGTGCCGCCGTTGGCCAGCTCGAAGCGTCCGGCACGACTGGTGATGGCACCGGTGAAGGCGCCCTTCTCGTGGCCGAACAGTTCGCTTTCCAGCAGTTCCGCCGGGATCGCCCCGCAGTTCACCGGGACGAAGGGCCCCTCGCGGCGCTTGGAATGGTAATGCAGGTTGCGCGCCACCACTTCCTTGCCGGTGCCGGACTCGCCGAGGATCAGCACGCTGGCATCGGTATCGGCGACCTGCTGCATCATCTGCCGCACCTGCTGGATCGCCCGGCTGGTGCCGACCAGGCTGCGGAACAGGTTCGGCTCGCGGGAGCGGCCGCGCTCGCGGGCCTGGTCGTACATCTCGCGGTAGACCTGGGCGCGATGCAGGGAATCGAGCAGCTTGTTGTAGCTGGGCGGCATCTCCAGGCTGGCGAGCACCCGGCGGCGCAGCTCCTCCGGCCAGTCGGCCGGGGCCGGCTCGCCGATCAGCAGGATCGGCAGGTACTCGTCCCAACTGGCCAGTTGCTTCAGCAGCTCTACCGCCCCGCCCTTCGACTCGACGCTGCCGAGCAGCACGCACAGGGCTTCGCGACTGTTGCTCAGGCCCGCCGCTACCTCTCGCCAATCCTCGCTGTTGCAGGTCAGCTGATCTTCGCCGAGGAAGTTGAGAATGACTGCCAGGTCGCGACTGCGATCGAGATTGTCGTCAATCAGCAAGAGTTTGGTTTCGCGCCACATTTTGATCAGCTGCCTTGCATCGAATGGGTCTCGCTCGACCCGAAAGAGGGCTGGGACTAATGCCTATTTCTAATAAGCAGCCAGCATTTGGCCACTAGTTAAGTCAAATGTGAACGATTAGTCAATTTTATGGCGTGTTTTTTTTGCTGTTTCCGAGAGGGAGAGGCAATAAAAAACCCCTACAGACCGCATGGAAAGCAGTACTGGCAGGGGTTTTTGGGGATATGTAAATTTTTCCGAAAAGCCTTGCGCCAAAGTAACGGCACAAAGCCATGAAAAACTTATCCGAACATCTGGTAGACCTTGGCGCCTTTACTCGCACGCTGCAGACCGGTCAGCTCCGCACCGATTGCTTCGCGCTGCTGCCGGCAAGCGCTGAGCATATCGTTGTACAAGCTGAGCAACTGCTCCAGGCTCACGCGCAGGGCCTGCTCGTCGCGCTCGTCATCATGCATGGCCTGGTCGATCTTGACCTGACAGACCTGATCCAGCTCACCGATGGCATCCCAGTTGCCGGCCTGCAACGCATCGGCCAGGGCGAGTCGGGTTTCATCCAGTTGTTGCGTGGCTTGGCTCATAACCGATCCCTTTGAATCTCTTTCAGTGCGAAATACCGTCCCAACCGGACTTCACTTCCAACAACAGGGCGCTGACCTCGTCTAGCAGGCTGGTATCGTTGCTGGTATTGGCCTCGACCAGACGAGCGATCATGTACTCGTAGAGACGATCCAGATTGCCGGCCAGCTCGCCACCACGCTCGCTGTCCAGCGCTTCGCGAAGGCCGCCGATGATGCCGATGGCCTTGCCGATCAGGATCCCCTTTTCCGGGATCTGCTCCCGCTCCATCGCACCACGCGCCTGGGCCAGACGCTCCAGACCACCCTGCATGAGCAGTTGGATCAGACGGTGCGGGTTGGCATCGGAAACCTGAGCCTCGATGCTGACCTGCTGGTATTGCTTCATCGCTTTCATCGCGTACATGGACCGCTCCCAGTGGGCTTCGCTATGACCAAGTTATCGGCAAGGAGCGCGGGAGCTTTACGGTGGGCGGGAGGTTTTTTTGCCGGCGATACGGCCTTGGGCCGCACCGCCAGCCAGCGGATCAGGTCTTCTTGCCGCTGCCGTAAGGCAGGCTGGCGAGGTTGTCCGTGATGCTCTTCTGACGCTTGGTCATTTCATCCTGCATCGCGGAAAGCAGGTTGAACTGGGTGGTCAGTTTCTCCTGCAGCGCCGCCAGCCGCTTGGCCAGATCAGCCTTCTGCGTGTCGACGTTGCTGAGGGTCTTCTGCAAGGTCGTGGTGCGCTGGTCGAGAATACCCTGGGCGTCGGTGTAGGGCTTCATCTTATCGCCCAGGCGCTTGGCCAGGCCGGTATCGCCGGTGAAGTAGCTGGCAACGCCTTCGAAGTCGGCGCTGATCGCCTTGTCGAGCTTCTTCTCGTCGATCTCCAGCGTGCCGTCCTTGGTCGTGGTGATTCCGAGGGCGGCAAGGTTGCGCACGCTGCCGTTTTCGTTGGAGGCGATCAGTTCGCTGCGCATGGTGTTGACCAGCGCACGGACGGAGGCATCGCCGAGCAGAGCTCCGGTGACCGGAGTCTTGTCTTCGCCAACCTTGGTCACCACGGTCTGTTCGTTGATGAACTTGGTGAGGGTGTTGTAGGCCTCGACGAACTTCTTGACGTTCTCCTTCACCCCGGCATCGTCCCGGGAAACAGTCAGGGTGATCGGCTTGCCGGCTTCGGTGACGGCTTTCACGTCGAAGCTGACGCCGTCAATGACGTCGCTCACGCTGTTGGAGGCGATGCTGCGCTTGAGGCCGTCGACGGTGATTTCACCGTTTGCCGCCTTGGTCACGTAGCCGGCAGCGGCGCCGTCGCTGAGCTTGGGAGCCGTCGCGGGATCGAAAGCCAGTTGGCTGAGCGACGTATTGCCGCCGCTGCCGTCATCGCTGACCTCGACCTTGATGTCCTTGCCGTCGCCGGTCTTGGTGCTGCTCAGCACCAGACGCGAGCCGGAGTTGTCGGTAATGATGGTGGCGCTGACGCCCGCTTCCTTGCCGGCCTGATTGATGGCATCGCGCATGCCGGCCAGCGTGTTGTTGCTGGAGTCGACGGTGATCGCCGGCAGCTTGGTGTCGCCGACGGAGATGTTCAGCGTACCGCTGTTGAACTTGGCATTGGCCGGATCGGCGATGGCCTGCAGGGCAATCTTGCTGCTGGTGGCAAGGCTGTTGACCTGGATCTGGTAGGTGCCAGCCACCGCGCTCTGGGTGGCGCTCGCCTTGAGAATGTCTTCGTTGGAAGACTTGGCGGTGCGCGCCATGAACACAGCATTGCTGTTCAGCGCCGTGAGCGCCGTCTGGAACGCGCTGATCGCACTCTTGAACTGGCCCAGGGCAGTGAGACGAGTAGTGGTGGTCTTCTCCAGGGTGGCGAGCTGGTTGGTCTTAGCCGCGCCCTCCAGGTTCACCATCTTGTTCACCAGATCGGTGTAATCGGTCGAGCCTACTCCTATCGAGATACCGGCCATAATCCATCTCCGTCAAAAAACCGTGCATGTACTGCCCTATCCCTTCGACAGGGCAAGCACCATGCCAAGTCGTTCAACCCGCGCGTCAGGCGCGGGTTTCGAACAGGACACTGCGTACGTCGTCGAGCCGGGCGGCAAGTTTTAGTACTTCTTCGGAAGGGATTTGCCGCACGACTTCGCCCGAGTCACCGTCGATCACCTTGACCACGACCTGGCCAGAGGAGTCGTCGATGCTGAAGTTCAAGTTGCGCTTGACGCTCTGCACGAAAGACTGGATGTCGCTGACGGCGAGCCCCAGGTCATCGCGAGATTCGCTGGCCTCCCGGGAAGCCGTCACTTCCGGCAACGGTTTGCCGCTGCCATCCGCTGCGCTGCGCGGCGCAAAGATATCGCCGCTGGCCTCCGGGGCCCTGCCGGTCTTGAACGTAGAAAGGGAAGTGATATTTCCGACGTCCATTTCTCATGCCTCGCAAAGGGAAAAGGGAGGAAGGGTCACCCCTTCCTCCCAGTACCGCGTGAGTGACCGTTCCCGGGCTTAGCGCAGCAGGCTCAGGACCGCCTGCGGCAGCTGGTTGGCCTGGGCCAGGATCGCGGTACCGGCCTGTTGCAGCACCTGGTTCTTCGACAGCGCCGCGGTTTCGGCAGCGAAGTCGGTGTCCTTGATGCGGCTACGAGCGTTGGTAGCGTTTTCCGAGATGTTGGTCAGGTTGTCGATGGTGTTCTTGAAGCGGTTCTGAACAGCACCGAGGTCGGCACGCTGGGCGTCGATCGCAGCCAGGGCGTTATCGACTACCGCGATGGCGTTCTGGGCGCCGTCGGCAGTGGAGATGTCGACGCTGGCAACGCTGCTCTTCTGCGCGGCGCTGGCGTTGCCGAAGACCTGCGAAGCCTGGGTGCCGGTACCGCTGACCGAGTAGGCGGTCGGCGAGTTCAGTTGCACGTAGCCGGTCACGACGGTGGTGGTAGCGGCAGTACCGGCAGCTACCACGTTCTTGGCGGCCGCTTCGAACTTGCCATCGGAACCCTGGACCTTCACTGCGACCTGACCGGCAGTAGCGGTACCGGTCTGCGCACCGAACTTGACGTTCTCGCCGGTAGCGGAGGTGATGGTCAGTACACCCTTGTCGTTGATGCTGGCGGTGATGCCCAGCTTCGACGAGTTGGAGTTCAGTTGGTCGGCCAGATCCTGAGTGGAGGTCACGCCTGCCAGGCTCACGGTGTTGCTGCCAACGGTTACGTCGAAGTTCAGCGAACCACCGGTCACGCCGCTGACATCAGCGGTGAACACGGTACGGGCACGAGCCGACAGGTTCGGGATGGCACCGTCCATCTTCTCGGCGATGGCCTTGGCGCTATCGCCGGCGGCGATGGCGATGTTCTTCACCTGACCGCCACCGACCAGGTTGACGGTGCCCGAGGCGATGCCCGAAGCGGTCGCGGTGCCCGCTACGCTGGCGACGGTACCCGCGCCGTTGCTGCCGACCTGGTAAGAACCGATGGCGCTGGCAGAGGCATTCTGCAGGCTGATGTCAATGGTCTCGTAGGCGTTGGAACCGACCTGGAAGCTGGTGGTGCCGAAGGAGCCGTCGAGCAGCTTGCGGCCACCGAAGGTGGTGGTATCGGAGATACGGGTCAGTTCGGCCTGTTGCGCAGCAACTTCTTTCTGCAGGGCGGCACGGTCGGCGTCGCTGTTGGAGCCGTTGGCGGATTGCAGGGCCAGGTCGCGGATACGCTGCAGGATATTGGTGGACTGCTGCAGGGCACCTTCAGCGGTCTGCGCCAGGGAGATGCCGTCGTTGGCGTTGCGGGTGGCAACGTTCAGACCGCTGATCTGGTTGGACAGGCGGTTGGAGATCTGCAGGCCGGCAGCATCGTCCTTGGCGCTGTTGATGCGGTAGCCGGTGGTCAGACGCTGCAACGAGGTGTTGAGGTCGTTGGAAGAAGCATTCAGGTTGCGCTGAGTGTTCAGGGAAGCAATGTTCGTGTTGACTGTAAGGGCCATGGTGATTTCCTCCAAAGGACCTATTTCGGTTACCTGAGCTTGCGATCTCTCGGCCTGCTTGCTCAGGTGCCCCAAGAATTCGCGTTCATGGTGTTTATCGGCGTTTCCCGGCGGAGCTTTAGAGAAAAAATCAACATTTTCTTTTTCTCTTCCTCTTCAGTGGGTTACATGCTTCGAAGAGGACTCGCCAATATCGGTCCTGAACCGCCTCCGGTTGGTCCGGCAGAGGGTGGAAGTTCCGACACCCATTGCATCGACCCCCCGGCGATTTTCTTTAGCCCTCCCGTGCAACGGGACACGGGCATGAAAAAAGGCCGATGGCTTGCGCCACCGGCCTCGTTCGAGAAAAACCCGGATTCAGTCCGGCAGCCAGGCTGCCGCCCATGCCTCGAGATGCGCGCCTTCGAGCATCCAGTCGCGGCGCACCGCCTCGCGCAACTGCGCGCCGGCTGCGGCGTTGGCGTCCGCATCGGCCAGGTGCGCGCGGATCGCCTCCAGCCAGTCCCTGGAACGGTTCTTCACCCGCGTGACCGGGAGACTGTCGCGATAGCAGAGCACGTCGCTGCAGATCACCGGGAAGCCGAGCACGCCGTACTCCAGGAGGCGCAGGTTGCTCTTGCACTCGTTGAAGCGGTTCTGCTCCAGCGGCGCCAGGGCGAGATCGAGGTCGAGGCTGGCCAGGTAGGCGGGATAGCGTTCGATCTCCACCCCCGGATGGTATTCGCGCACATAGGGACGCAAGGCATCCGGGCAGAATCCGAAGAACACCCAGTCCACCTCGTCCGCCAGCTCGCGCACGACCTCGGCGATCACCTCGAGATCGCCGCCATGGCCGATCCCGCCGGCCCATCCGACCCGTGGCCGCTCTGCGTCCCGGCGCCGACTGGAAAGGTCGCGCCACCAGGGCAACGGAAGGCGGTTCGGCACGACCCGGATGTCCCCGTGCATGCGCCGGAATGCCTCCGCCAACGGTTCGGTCGAGACCACGAAACGGTCCGCCAGGCCCAGGGCACGACCGAGGATCTGGCGAATGTCGCCGGGCATCTCGGCCCGATGCAGGCTCTTCAGCGGCAGCTCGGGCAGATAGTCGTCCAGTTCGTAGACCCGGAAGGCGCGGTTGAACGACTGCATCCGGGAAATGGCCCGCAACTGCTCTTCGCTGATCTGCCGCTGGAGAATCACGCTGTCGACCTCCAGGCGCTCCAACGCCACCGGCTGCAGGAGCGACTCGCTGAGCATGCCGTCCAGCAGGCCGGCGTCGTGCAGCGCGCGGAACGGCTGACGCACGCGATAGTGGCCACAACCGTAGGGATCGGCAGGATGCGCCAGGACCCGCGGCAGCGGCGACCGTCCGAACAGCGGTTGCCAGGCCGGTACCTCGGGGCGCTCCAGGGCGAACCCGGCCCCCTCCAGGCTGAGATTGCGGTTGTACGCGGGATCCCGCGCCAATGCCGGTAGCCAGCGCCGGTAGAGCGACTCATCGGCCTCCACGGAAGGCAGCTCGACGTTTCCGTTCTGGGCCAGGATTGCATAGGGCGTCCACACCGACAGGTAGCCGAGCTGGCGGGCACGCAGGCTGAAATCGACGTCGGCGTGGCCATGAGCGAAGTCGTTCTCGTCGAAGCCGCCGAGTTCGTCGTGCAGCGAGCGCTTGAACAACAGGCAGGAAGCCGACAGAGCCGTGTGATTCTGGACGACCAGCAGGCGATGCATGTAGCCGGCGCTGTCTCCCGCCTCGCCGGCGAACGCGCGGCCCGCCGTGCCGCCCAGGCCAAGCACCAGGCCCGCCTCGCGAATCGTTCCGTCCAGGCCCAGGAGCTTGCCGCCGACCGCCCCGACCTCCGGGCGGTGGCCGTGGTTGAGCAACTCGCGCAACCAGTCCGGACGAAGGGCCACGACCCCCGCCCCCAACGACAGGAGGAATTCGCCTCGGGCCTCGGCCACGCAGAGGTTGAGGCACCCGGCAAGGCTCGAAGCCTGCGGGCTGAGCACCCGGATCTGCTCGCTCCCCAGTCCCTGGACCGCCTCCAGCCAGGCGGCCATGTCGGGCGCCAGCGGGCCGGAGGCGACCAGCAGTAATTCGTAGGACGGGTAGTCGGTGTTCTCCAGGAAGCTTTCCACGCTGCGCTGGAGAGCGCTCAGGCTGTCTCCCACGGGAAGCAGCAGGGACACTGCCGGCGTCCCCGGATAGTCGTAGGCGATGCGGTTGATCACCGCCAGCCGGCCCGGCTCGATTCGATGCGGAACCCCGAGGCGGTTCAGGTGCTCGTCAACCACGCTCGCGATGAACGGGCGCACGGCGGCGCTCGCCAGCCATTCTCCGAAGGCGCGAGCGCTGTGGTAGAGGACCTCGGCGAGATGGCCGATACGATCCAGGCCCTCCCGCTCCGCCAGGCGGAACATGAAGTCCTGCAACGCCAGATCGCCGAAGCCTTCCTGCAAGCCGCCCTGCGCCAGCAAGGCGGCACGCTGGAAGGCCAGGGAACGACCGCAGTAGGGGTAGCTGCGCAGAAGGTCGAGGTTGAAGTCGGGCTTCAGCAACGGTGCCTCGTAGCGTCCGTCGCACACATGGTCTTCATCGCTGTAGCAGCACAGCAGCGCGGTTTCCGTACGGATCTTTTCTGCCAGCAGGAGCAACGCGGAACGCGCCAGTTCGTCTCCGGCATGGATGACGATCAGCCAGTCGGCGTCGCTGGCGGCCGCCGCCAGGTTGATCCGCTCGGCGGCGGAACCACCCTCGGCCAGCCACGCCAGGCCCTTGCGCGCGAACGCCGGGGCTCTGCCCAGTATCCGCGTGCGCCAGGCCGGCAAGGCCTGGCCGTCGATGCTCGCCAGGCTGCGCTGCAGGTCTGCGTCCTCGGCCTCCTCGGCAAGCACCAGGACTTCGATCCGCGAGTCGCGTCGCAAAGCGTCGATGAAGGGACGGTAGCGGGCCGGCTCCACTTCGCGCCCGTGCAGCCAGGTCTCGTATTCGCTGCGGAGGTCCTCCCCCGCCTCCGGGCTCGCTGCGCCGGCCGCGAGGGCCGCGCAATAGTCTCCCGGCGCCGGCTGGAACGCGGTCTGGAGCAGCAGGGAGACCGGCGTGGAAACGCCTTCGAAAGCCGGATAGCTGCCGTCGCACTCCAGTTCGATCGTCATGCCACCGCGTTCGTCACCCCGGAACGGCAGGACCAGCGACTTCGCTCGCGCGTCCTCGACGCTCACGCGGCTGAAGAGCTGGCCGTTGAGGCACACGCGCAACTGGAACGGGAAGCGGTCGTAAAGCTGGCTGGCGAAGGGCGTGACCTGCAGGACGACCTGGCGCTGGCGCAGCGGCAGGCCCGACACGCAAGGAACCGCGCGCAGCCGAGCGCGCGCGCAGAGCATATGCACGTCGCCCTGGCGCAACAGTCCCTCTTCGGCGAACAGGTTCAACTGCCCGACGGGCCATTCGACCGGCGCCTCGGCTGCCGCCACGGCGCGCAGCCACAACGGCTGCTCCGCTTCGTCCGGCAGGTCGGCCAGTTCCTCGCGCAACAGCGCGGGCGCCAGCAGACGCCAGGCCGGCTTCGGCTGCAGGCGGGCGAGCAACCTGTGCAGGCGGCGAGCGCTCCAGTCGGTTTCGCCAGCGGGCCCGGCCTCGCGCTCTTCCAACGCCAGCCGGGCATGCCGCAACTGGCCCATGGCGATGGCCGGCAGGAGCGCGCTTACCTGATGCGCGCTGCCCGGCAGCAACTGGCCGTCGTCTTCCACCAGAAGCACCGCCGAAGCCCTGCGTTCGAGCGTGGCAGCCTCCGCGTCGCACCAGGCCCGCCACGAATCGAAGCGCCGCACGTCGGCCGGCAATGCCGCGCCGGACGGAGCGATCAGGTCGATACGGCGATGGGCGAAGCAGGCCGCATAATGTTCGGCCAGTCGCTGCCCGCCATCCGCAGCGGCCCGCGCGTCGAGCACGATCTGCAAGCGCGGCGCCTCGGCGATCGCTGCGGCGACCCTCTGGACGCTGCGTCCGTCGCGAAACCGGCCGTACAGCTGCTGCGTGCGGTTCTCCTGGGTATCGCGACTCTCCGCGTGCCGGGTAAAGGCATTGGCCAGCAGGTCGAGCAGTTGCTCGTCGTCGGCGAACTCCAGTCCGATATCGCGCCAGGCGTTCCCTGGTGCCTCCGGGTTGTAGGCCCAGCGGGCGATCCGCTGTTCGCGGGAGAACAGCAGGATCGGTCGGTCGAGCGTCATGAACTCGAAGATCAGCGAAGAACGGTCCGCCAGCAGAATGTCGGCTTCGGCGAAGCTGGCCGCGATGCTCGCCTCGGGGTCGTCCACCAGAGTGACCAGCGGGTCCGTGCGTGACTGTTCGCGCCAGAGCTTCATGAGGTCGCGGAACAGATCCTTGTCGCTGACGAACGCATGTTCGTGCTGGACGATGGCGGGATGCGGCTTGATGATGATCCGCGACGCGGGATAGACCTTGCGGATCAACGCCACCACACGCTCGCCGAGGTGGACGGCGGCGCTGATCTCGGGGTTGTAGGTGGGGGCGAAGAGGATGGTCGGCGCGTTCTCCGCCGGGGTTCTCGCGGGCAGCCGGAACACCTCGTCGCACCAGGCGTTGCCGGTCAGCAGGAAACCGTTGCGCGGCATCACCGAGGAAGCCAGGGTGTCGTCGATGTCCCAGGCGCTGCCGCACAGATAGTCGGCGTAGCGGTAGGTGCCCTCGGCGAATCCGTAGCGGGTGACCGAGCCATGGCGCATGCCGACCAGCAATACGTTGTGCGCATCGCAGTAGTCGCGCCAAAACTCCACCGACCAGCCGTCGGCCACCGCTATCACGTCCGGTTTCCAGGCCATGACTTCATCGATGTCGAGGCTCAGGAGGCTGTCCTCGAAACACTCGGCCAAAGGACGCAACGAGCGGTAGTGGAAAGGCATGTTGCCGTAACAGGCGACCCTCAGGCCCGAGTAGCGCTGCATGCGCGCAACCGCCAGGTCCTGCCGGAACAGTTGCAGCACCCGCTGGCGTCCGCCGTCGTCCGGCGCGCCCAAGCGCAGTTCCGCGACCTGCCGCAAGCCCAGGGAAAGCGCCAGGCGGGCCTGCGCCTGGGGACTCCGGCAAGCGCCTGCGGCGGATACCGAGAGAGCCTCCTCCAGCAGCAGCCAGCCGCGATCCTCCAGGCTCTCCACCGCGCGCAGGAGCAGGCGCATGGCCTGCCAGTCGTCCGCCACGCCTCCCACCGCCCCGCCCAGGCAAGCCAGGCGGAAACGCTCGTTGCCAGGCAGCTCGCCAGCGGCGGAAGCCTCGACGACCTTGTGTGCGCCCCCGGCGAACGGCGCGCCGTCCAGCCCGGAAACCCAGACCGCGTCCCCCTCCTCCAGCACCGGCAAGACCTGCCGCTGCAGCCAGGCCAATCGCTTCCCGGCATCCCCGCCGTCGCGCCGGCCGGGTTCGCTCACGCTGTCCTCAATCATTCAGGTTCCAGTTATTCAGGTGCACGCGCCGCGCCATATCCAGGTCGCTGGCGGTATCGATGTCGAAGGCGTCGAGTTCCTGCGCGGGCAGCGGCAGGTACGGTTCGAGCGCCTGGTACACGTATATCGGCCGGTCCACCACCATGTCCGGCCGGAGAATCGCGATACCCGTCCATTCGTAGGCGTGCTGCGGCTCGCGGGTGAAAGCTGTGACCGCCTCGCCACCCGCATCCAGCAGAACACGCACGCCATCGCTGGTGGTGTAGCGCGAGACGCCGATCAGGCCCGCCTGCCCGGCGGCGGCGCGGAGAAAGCGTTCGAACGAGCGATTCTCGATGAAGGTGTCGCCATCCACGGCGAGGAAGCGCCGGTCGAGATAACGCGAAACCCGGTGGATGCTCTGCAAGGTATTGGTTCGGTCGAAATCGGGGTTGCGCACGATGATCGCGTCCCTGCGCAGGTTGCGCACCTGCTCGATGACCAGTTCCTCCTGGAACCCCACCACGACCCAGACGTTCGGGATCTCCGCCAGGCGCTCGAGGTGCTGGGCCAGCAGCGTCTTGCCACCAACCTCGACCAGGCACTTGGGTTTGTTCAGTCCCAGACGAGAGCCGATGCCCGCCGCGCTGATCACAGCATGTTCAATAGGCGACACAGGGCTTCTCCTTCATGGACCACGAAATCGCTCAGGCCGGTCAGCACCCGGTTCGGCACATGCACTCCGCCGTAGGCCACGCGCAGATCGGCGGCCTCGAACATCGGCACGTCGTTCATCCCTTCGCCGACGGCGACGATGCGCTCGAACTCGCCGCGCAGGGAGGTCACCGCATCGCCCTTGTGGAGGATCTCCTCGACTCCCTCCAGACGTCCGTCGCGCATCCGCGCCCGCGAGGTGAAGCTGCGCACTCCGAGGCGTTCGAGCACCGGCTCGACCCAGAGGTCCAGGTTGCCGGTCACGACGAAGCATTGCCGAGGGCGCGCGGAAATGAACGCCTGGATATGCGGGTCCAGCTCCACCTGCTGACGCAGGGCGCTGTGGATCCACTCCAGGTTCGCGTCGCGCAGCAAGCGGACACGCAGCTTGAAGGATTTGTCGAACGGCAGGAAACCGTCGATGGTGGCCTGGGTCAGCACCTCGATCTCGTCTTCGAGACCGACGGACGACGCGATCAGCGGCAACAGTTCCTGACGGGTCAGGGTTCCATCCAGGTCGAAGCAGTAGGCAGTGCGCACAGAGTCATCCCCGTCGCTGCAGGATCATGAAGTACTGGCGGGTCTCCGCACGCTTTTCCAGCGCTTCGGCGAACAGGCCGTCCTCTTCGAGAATCGCAGGCCCTTCCCCTCCGCCGGCCTGTACGAGCATGTCCTTGAGTTCGGCGACCGTGCGATAGACCGCCGAATACTCGTGTTCCAGTTCCTTCGAAAAGAAGCGATCCAGGGTCAGGCGCTGTTCCACGGCTACCGGTTCGCGCAGGTAGATCCGCCCGCCCGGTGCGCACAGCTGCAGCGCCTGGCGCAACAGTTCCTGGCAGTCGCTGTCGTTGAGATAGATGAGTAGTCCCGAGACCAGCAGCAGGTCGTAGGGAGGACTGAGCGCCAGCTCGGCGGGACGGATGTCGGTCGCCGACATCCGCTGGAAAAGCAGCCGCTCGTAGCCGCGCTGCCGTGCCTCGTCGCGGGCTTTCTCCACCAGCGCGGCGGAGAAGTCGATGCCCAGGTAATCGGCCTGCGGCGCTTCCTCGGCCAGCAGCCAGCCCCAGCGCCCGATACCGCAGCCGATGTCGAGGACCCGCCGGGCCATACCGAGGGCGAGTCCCGGAGCGACGCGCAGTTTCTCGCGCCGATCGCGCTCCTCGACCAGCTCCGGCTGCTGGTCCTGATACATCGTCGAACTCAGGGCATTGCGATATTCGCGGGCGGCCCGACCTTCGAAGAAAGCCAGCGTGCTTTCGTAGTCGATAGCGACAGGCCTGCCCTTTATCCGTTGTTTGTCGGTCATTCCGTAGCCTGCTGTCGACTCCGCGCCCCTGCTGGGCTATCGCTTGTCATCCGCTTAACTCAGGTAGTTGAACAGGCTCAAGCCGCGAATCTTGACGAAACTCTGCTGCGCCGCATCCATGATGGTGGATTGCAGGGTCAGCCGTGACAGCGCTTCAGGGTAGTCCAGATCCTGGATCTGCGAGATCACGGCGGTATTCACCAGGGTCACGTCGTCGATGAAGGTTTCCGTCGATTCGGCGACGTTCATCCGCGCGCCGATGCGTCCCTGGCCCGTGAGGATCTGCGAGTTCGACGAGTCCAGGTTGGAGATCGCCACCCCCACCGCGTCGCGGATAGCCAGGTTTCCAGCCGGAGTGTCCTCGGCACTGAGCAGGGCCTTGCGCAAGTCCGACACGGTATTGAGCAAGCTGCGCTTTTCCTGGTCCGGCTGGCGCTTGATACTGAAGGTGTCGCCGCCCTGCGGCTCGCCGTCGATCTGTACCTTGACGCCGCCGAAGGTGATGAAGTCGCTGGTCTGGGCGTTGTCGTCGATCTTGCCGCTGGCGAGCGTGGCGAAGCTCGGCGGGTTGGGGTCGCTGGTGCTCCAGTCGTAGCCCGGCGGGATCGTCTTGAGGTCGTAGACCACGTAGTTCTTGGCGTCGGTGAAGTGGATACCGACGCCATCGCTGGCCAGCGGTGGCGTGCTCGACGGGAACACCGTGTCGTAGGCTTCCTTGTCCGTCACCAGGCCCAGGGAGATGCTGCTGTCGCTGGGGTTGCCGCTGGCGTCCAGGCCTGCGGCGTCCTTGCCGGTGGAGACCCGGTTGGCGTTGCTGCCGCTTTCGAAAAGGATCTTGCCGTTGTCGCTGATGGCAATGAAGGTGCTGCTGGCGATCTGTACCTCACGCTGGCCTTCGTCGCCGTTGTAGGAGTAGGTACCGTCCGGGTTGCGAACGAACGGCTGGGTATCGCCCTGGCTGCCGGAGAACAGGTACTTGCCGCTGGCGTCGCGGCTGTTGAGCAGGTTCAGCAGTTCGTCCTCGCGCTGCGCCAGTTCGGTGGCCAGCGCGTTCTTGTCCGAGGCGTCGAGGCCGCCGTTGCCGGCCTGCACGGCGATCTCGCGGATACGATGGATGACCGTGCCGACCGAATTGAGGATGGTCTCCTCCTGCTGCAGGCTGTTCTTCGCTGCCGTGATGCCCGATTTGTACTGACTGTTGAGCGCCTGCTCCTGGTTCAGCTGAAGCAGCCGGACGGCGCCGACCGGGTCGTCGGCCGGGGTCAGCAGGCGCTTGCCGGCACTGATTTCGGCCTGGGTGCGCGTCAGGTCGGCATAGTTGCGGGAGATGCCACTGACCGAGTTGTTGAAAGCCTGGATCGTTGAAATGCGCATGACGACGGTCTCTCGGTTAAGGCGCTCAGCGGAACGCGCCTATCAGGGTATCGAACAGCGAGCGGGCAACTTGAATGACCTGGGCCGACGCGCTGTAGTACTGCTGGAACTGGATCAGGTTGGCCGCCTCTTCGTCGAGGCTCACCCCGGACAGCGAGTCGCGGCTGTCCTGCGCCTGCTTGAGCACGGTCTGCGAGGCGTCGGCGCTGGCGCGCGCCTGGGCGGTCAGGGTGCCGACCCGCTCCACCAGTCCACCGTAGGCGTCGTTGTAGGTAGACCCCGTGCTGCCGGTACCGCCCACCGTCGGCTTGGTCTGCAAGGCATTCAGGTTGAGGGCGTTGCGGTTGTCCGAAATGCCGTCCTTGTTGAAGCTCAGGGTGAAACTGTCGCCAGTCTGCGGCACGTTGGACAGGTTGAACTCGTAGGTATAGGTCTGGCCGCTGCCCGGATCGGTATAGGCCATGCGCACGCTGTTGCTGGTACCGCTGTTCAGCGTCGGACTGCCGGGCAGCGCGTTGCCGTCCTTGTCGACATAACTCCAACCGGCCGGCAGCGGCGAGGTCATGGTGTAGGTCTTGCCATCCGCGCTGACCGTCGCGCTCAGCGGCAGACCATTGGCGCCGAAGGCGTTCTGCAGAACCGCCGGATCGATCGGCGACGGTCCGCCGACCAGGTTCGGCTGGCCGATGGCGCCGCTGCCGCGGTTGTTGGTGGTTGCCTCGGCGCGAGCGGACCCGGCGAAAGCCAGTTGCGAAGCGTTCTTCAGGGTTGTCTCGATATCGCTGGCGCCGCGCCGGGTCGGCTGCAGGGTGAAGCGGTCGCCCGCGGCCGGCAGTTGGTCGAGGGTCACGCTGAAGCCCTGGTCGACGCCGTTGGCATCCTTGAACGAGAGGGTGTAGGGACCGGTACCGCTGACCGTGACCTGCATGCTTGCGTCGTCGCCCAGGCGCCGCGCGGTGAAATTGGTGCCGTCGAAGTCCAGGCGGAAATCGCTGGAATTCAGCTTGCTGGTATCGGTGATGTTCAGGTTGGCGTGGACATTGCCGGTGTTGCCGTTCTTCGCCAGGACCCGCAGCGCCGTGATGTCCGGATCGTTGATGTCGCCGAACAGGTTGGCGCCGGCCTTGCCCGCCAGGTCCAGGCCCTGCCCCAGTTGCTTGTTGACGGTATCGGCGAAGGTCAGCGCAAGTTGGCCGAGCTTGTTGTAGGAGCTATCCAGGACGGTATCGCGATACGCCAGCAGGCCGCCCATCTGCCCGCCGGAGACCAACCGGGTCACGTTTTGCGTGGAGTCGCCAAGCGTGAGCTGCACCTGGTAGCGGGTCGGGTCGTCCAGCCCCGGCACCACGCTCAGCGTCGAAACGGTATTGCCCACCACCAGCGGCTGGCCGCTGCCGATGAACAGGCTGACGCTGTTGTCGTCCTGGGTGACCGCGGTCACGCCGACCATCTCGGAGAGCTTGCGCACCGCTTCGTCGCGCGCGTCCAGCAGATCGTTGGGCACGGCCCCGGCGGATTTCGCCTTGGCGATGGCATCGTTGTACTCGGCCACGCTCTGGCTGAGATTGTTCACCTGCGAGGTCAGGGCACCCAACTGCTGGTTGATCAGGCTGTTCTGCTTGTCCAGTTGGTCGTAGAGGGTATTGAAGGTCTTGCTCAGGCCCTGCGCCTGGGCCAGCACCGCCTCGCGCGCCTCGGTCGAGGACGGGTTCTGCGCAGCGGTCTGCAAGGCGGAAAAGAAACGCTGCATCGCCGGGCTGACCCCGGTGGTGTTATCCGCCAGCAGCGAGTTGAGCTGGTCGATCTGGCCCAGGAAAGCGCTCAACTCGCTGTTCTGGCTGGTGGCGTTGCGCAACTGGCCGGTGAGGAAGTCACTGGCCAGGCGGCGCACGTCGACGATCTGGCTGCCCGAGCCCATGTAGCCGGCACCGCTGAACTGCGGGACCTGGGTCTGCTGGATGGCATCCTGGCGGCTGTAGCCCGGCGTCTTGACGTTGGTGATGTTGTGCCCGGTGATGGTCAGCCAGGTCTGGCTGGTGCCGAGGCCGGACAGGCCTATCGAGAGTAGGTCGGACATGGGTCAGTTCCTCCTTGCTCAACCCAGAGGCGGCGTGCCGGCGGCGGCGACGGCCTGGTAGGTCTGCATCTGTCTGGCGATCTGCGCCACCTTGCGGGCGTACTGCGGATCGGTGGCGTAGCCGGCGCGCTGCAGTTCCTGCATGAAGCGCTCGGGGTTGGCGGCGCTGTCCAGGGCGTTCTGGTAGCGGTCGTTGCCCTGGAGGAAGCTGACGTAGTCGTGGAAGCTCTGCTCGAACGACGAGTAGGAGCGGAACGCCGCGACCTCCTTGACCGCCTTGCCGCCTTCGTATTCGGTGGTGAGGGCGCGCGCCGAGGCACCATCCCAGCGGCTGCCGGTCTTGATGCCGAACAGGTTGTGGCTGCTGCCGCCATCCTGCTGGCGGATGATCGATTTGCCCCAGCCGGTCTCCAGCGCGGCCTGGGCCACCAGGTAGCGGGCATCGACGCCGATCCGCTCGGCGGCCTTCTGGGCCATCGGCAGCATGGTGGCGATGAACTCGTCGGCCGAGGCGAACATCGACTTGCCCCTGGCCAGCGGCGGCTGGGCGATGCGCCGGCTGCCCTGGCTGTCGACGCCATCGGTGGAGAAACCGCGGCGGCTCGCCGCCGGGTAGCTCTGCGCCGGCAGGTAGCTGTCCTGGCCCAGGCTCTGCATCTGGCTGGCGGCCGGCGAGGCGGAGGGAACGATGCCGGCGAGCATGCGCTCGGCCAGCTTGCCCGGCAGCGCCAGGCGCCTCTGGTTGAGCAGCTTCGAGTCGTCGCGGCCGGCTTCCGGCATCGGCAGGGCCTTGCCGGCCTGCGCGCTGGGGTTGCTCGGCCAGCGACCGGCGCCGTTCTCGGCGACCCGGGCGAACGGGTTTTCGCCGTTGCCCCTGGAGCCTTGCTTCATCTTCGACAACTGGCGCACCAGCACGTCGGCCAGGCCGATGCCGCCGGCATTCTTCGACAGGCTCACCGACAGTTGCTGGTCGTACATGTCCTGGTACTGCTTGGTGGTCTGGCTGTTCATGAAATTGCCGTCGCCCAGCGCTTCGTTGGCCGAACGCATGGACTTGAGCATCTCGTTGAGGAACAGCGATTCGAATTCCTGGGCGACCTTGCGGATGTTCGCCTCGCCGTCGCGGTCCTTGCCGACCTTGAGCTGGTTGAGGCGGTTGAGATCGGTATAGGAGCCGCTGTCGGGGCCTGCGCCGATACCGCTGAGCAAACGGGAATCCATGGCGTCGTCCTCAGATCACGATCAGGTCGGCCTGCAACGCGCCGGCCTGCTTCAGGGCTTCGAGGATCGCCATCAGGTCGCTCGGCGCGGCGCCGACCTGGTTCACCGCGCGGACGATGTCGTCCAGGGTGGTGCCGGGACCGAACTTGAACATCGGCTTGGTCTCCTCCTCGGCGTTCACCCGCGAGCGCGGCACCACCGCGGTCTGGCCGTTGGAGAAGGCACCGGGCTGGCTGACGATCGGGTCTTCGGTGATGCTCACGGTCAGGCTGCCGTGGGTGACGGCGGCCGGCGATACCTTGACGTTCTGGCCGATGACGATGGTGCCGGTGCGCGAATTGATGATGACCTTGGCCACCGCCTCGCCCGGCTGCACGTCGAGGTTCTCCAGGATCGACAGGTAGTCGACTCGCTGGTTCGGGTCGAGCGGCGCGCTGACCCGCACCGAGCCGCCGTCCACCGCATGGGCGACGCCCGGACCGAGCAGTTCGTTGATGCGGTCGACGATGCGCTTGGCAGTGGTGAAGTCCGGGCGGTTGAGGTTCAGCGTCAGGCTGTTGCCCTGGTCGAAGCCGCTCGGCACCGCGCGCTCGACGGTGGCGCCGGCCGGGATACGTCCGGCGGACGGTACGTTGACGGTGATCTTCGAGCCGTCGCGGCCTTCGGCGTCGAAGCCGCCGACCACCAGGTTGCCCTGGGCGACCGCGTAGACCTGGCCGTCGATACCTTTCAGCGGAGTCATCAGCAGGCTGCCGCCGCGCAGGCTCTTGGCGTTGCCGATGGACGACACGGTGACGTCGATCGGCTGGCCCGGCTTGGCGAACGGCGGCAGGTCGGCATGCACCGATACCGCGGCGACGTTCTTCAACTGCACGTTGCCGACGTTGGCCGGCACCTTGATGCCGAACTGCGCCAGCATGTTGTTGAAGGTCTGCAGGGTGAACGGCGTCTGCGTGGTCTGGTCGCCGCTGCCGCTCAGGCCGACCACCAGGCCATAGCCGATCAACTGGTTGGTCCGCACGCCCTGGATGCTGGCGATATCCTTCAATCGCTCGGCCTGGGCCGCGCCGGCGGCCAGGAGCAGCGCGGCGAGGGCCAGCAGGTGCTTGAACTTGGTCATCGCGAGCGTCCTCAGAACGGCCACAGCGGGCTGAGGAAGAAGCGGTCCAGCCAGCCCGGCTGACTGGCATCGGCGAAAGCGCCGGTGCCGGAATAGGTGATCCGGGCGTCGGCCACGCGGGTCGAGGACACGGTGTTGTCGGTGGCGATATCGTCGGCGCGGACCAGGCCGGCGATGCGCACCAGCTCGTTGCCGGTGTTCAGGGTCATCCACTTCTCGCCGCGCACGGAGAGGATGCCGTTGGGCAGCACCTCGGCCACGGTCACGGTGATCGAGCCGGTCAGGCTGTTGCTCTGCCCCGCCTGGCTGTCGCCCTTGGCGTCGCGCGAGCCGCCGTATTCGGCGCTGAGGCTGAGGTCACCGCCGCCGATCGGGTTGTTGGTGGTCATGCCGCTACCGAACAGCGAGGTCAGCCCCATCTTGGTCTTGCTGTCCTTCTGGATATCGGAGTTGGCTTTCTTGCTCGCCTGGGTCTTCTCGTTGAGGGTGATGGTAATGATGTCGCCCACGCGGAAGGCCTTGCGGTCGTCGTAGAGGTTCTGCTCGAAGCCGGCCTGGTAGATCGCGCCGTTGTTCTGCGCGGCGGGCAGCGGGGTGCGCGGCAGCACCGGCGCGTAGTACGGATCGTTCGGCTTCGGCGGTGGGCTGACGCAACCGCCCAGGGCGGTGGCGATGCCAAGCAGGGAGACGATCATCAGCCGGTTCATATCAAGCTACCTCGCGGCGTACAGCCTGGGCCCGGTCAGGGCCCGTCAAAGATTCTGGGTGACGAAGGACAACATCTGGTCGGCGGTGGAGATGACCTTGGAGTTCATCTCGTAGGCGCGCTGGGTGGTGATCATGTTCACCAGTTCCTCGACCACGTTGACGTTGGAGTTTTCCAGGGTGTTCTGGGCAACCGTGCCGAGGCCGTTGAGACCCGGCGTGCCGACCTGCGGCGCGCCGCTGGAGCCGGTTTCCAGGAACAGGTTGTTGCCGATGGCCTGCAGGCCGGCCGGGTTGATGAAGTCGGCGGTCTGGATGTTGCCGATCACCTGCGGCTGGGCGTTGCCGGTGGTGGTCACCGAGACGGTGCCGTCCTGGCCGACGGTGAAGGTCTGGGTCTCGTTGGGCACCACGATCGCCGGCTCCAGGGCGAAGCCGTTGGAGGTGACGATCTGCCCGTCGGAGTTCAGGTGGAAGCTGCCGTCGCGGGTGTAGGACACGGTGCCGTCCGGCAGCAGAACCTGGAAGAAGCCGCGCCCGTTGACCGCCATATCCAGCGGCTGCTCGGTGGTCTGCAGGCTGCCCGGGGTGAAGATCTTCTGGGTGCCGACGACGCGCACACCGGTACCCAGTTGCAGGCCCGAAGGCAGCTCGCTGTCCTGGGTCGACTGGCCGCCCGGCTGGCGCCGGATCTGGTACAGCAGGTCCTGGAACTCCGCGCGGTCGCGCTTGAAGCCGGTGGTGGATACGTTGGCCAGGTTGTTGGAAATGGTGGTCAGGTTCATGTCCTGGGCGGACAGACCGGTCTTGCTGACCCACAGTGCCGATAACATCGTCGTGCTCCTCGGGTGCCGGTTTTATGGCACCACGCTCAAGTGATTAGCTGATTTGCAAAACCCGCGCCATGGCCGCCGAATCGTCCTCGGCGGTGCGCATCATCTTCACGTGCAGCTCGAATTGGCGGGACAGCGAGAGGATCGCGGTCATCTCTTCCACCGCGTTCACGTTGCTGCTTTCCAGGAAACCGGAGACCACCTTCACGTTGGCGTCGGCCAGCGGCGCCTGCTCGCCCGGCTGCGGCTTGTAGTGCAGCAGGCCGTCGGTACCCTTCTCCATCTGCTTCAGGTTCGGGTTGACCAGCTTGATCCGGTCCACCACGGCGACCACGTTGGGGTTCTCGCCAAGGGCGCGGATGCTGATGGTGCCGTCCTGGCCGATCTCCACCTTTTCCTCCGGCGGCACGGCGATCGGTCCGCCGTTGCCGAGCACCGGCAAACCGTCGCCGGTGCGCAGCATGCCGAGGGCGTCGATGTGCATGCCGGCGGTACGCACGTAGGCCTCGCTGCCATCCGGCGCCTGGACCGCGACGAAGCCGTCGCCGTCGATGGCGATGTCCAGCTCGTTGCCGGTTTCCTGGAGGCTGCCATGGCTGAAATCGGTACCGGGCCGCTCGCTCATGGCGAATACCCGCGCCGGGAAGCTGTCGCCGAACACCTGCATCGAACGCGCCTGCTCGAAGTCGCGACGAAAGCCGCTGGTCGAGATGTTCGCCAGGTTGTTGGCATGAGCACGCATCGCCAGGGTGTTCTGGCTGGCCCCGCTCATGGAGACGTACAGCATCTTGTCCATCGAATCCTCCAGGCACCGGCACAATCCGCCGGGCTTTCTTGCAGGTTATCCAGCAAGCGCCGTGCCAGAATTCGAAAAACAATTAATACATTGATTTAAAAGGATTTTATAAAACAGAAAGCCTCCTTTCGGAGGCTTCGGGGGCAACCCCTGGCCAGGGGTTGCCGCTGGCGGCAAGGGCCTTGCCGGTGCCCGGACGGCACCGGCACGCCGTCATCAGCGCAGGTTGATGATGGTCTGGGTCACCGCATCCTCGGTCTGGATGGTCTTGGCGTTGGCCTGGTAGTTGCGCTGGTGGACGATAAGGTTCACCAGTTCGTTGGAGATGTCCACGTTGGACGCTTCCAGCGCGCCGGATTGCAGCGCCCCCAGGGTGCCCGAGCGCGGCGCGCCGACCGCCGGCTCGCCGGACTCCGCGGACTGCACCCAAGAGGTCTTGCCGATCGGCGTCAGACCCTGGATGTTGGCGAAGTTCGCCAGCACCACCTGGCCCTGCACCTTGGACTGGCCATTGGTGTAGCGGGCGAAGATCACCCCGGTGTCGTCGATTTCCAGGCCTGCCAGCTGACCGGTGGTGTAACCGTCCTGGATCGGGTTGCTCTGGGCGAACGCGGTGGAGTACTGGGTGGTCTTGCGCATGTCGAAGGAGATGCCGCTGGCGGCACCGGTCGCGCCATTCCAGGCGTAGGTCGGCGGGGTCTTGCCGTCCGAGGCCGCCGGAATCCAGCCGGTGCCGGGAGTCGGCGGATTGCCGGTGGCCGGGCTGAACTGGATCACGTTGGTGGTCGCGTCGATGCTGAAGCCCGGCCCGCTGGTGCTGCCGTCCGGAGCCCGTACCGAGGTCATCTGGCCGCTGGCGTCGAAGGTGACGTTGAAGCTCATCGGCGTCTTGTTCGACGGGTCGAGCGGATTGACCCCGTCGATCAGCACTTTCATGGTCCAGCTGTTCTCCGGAATCGGCGGGGTCGCATTCGGGTCCGGCTCGTTCTTGATGAAGAACTGGCTCATGGTGTGGGAGTTGCCCTGGCTGTCATAGATGCCCAGCGAAGAGGACGAGTTGTAGGTGGCGGCGTCGGACGGATCGAACGGCGTCACGGTCGGCGGCTTCAGCGTCGAGTTAAGGTTGTACGACTGCTGGATGCTCGAGGTGGCCTGCGGCGCCTGGTTGGCGCGCTCGACCTTGAGGTCGGTGACCACGCCGTTCTGCAACTGGCCGTTCGGCCCGACGGCATAGCCCTGCAGGCGGTAGCCGTTGTTGTCGACGATGAAATCCTGCTTGTCGGTATTGAAGTAGCCGGCGCGGGTGTAGCTGATCGCCCCGTTGTTGCTGGTGACGAAGAAGCCGTTGCCGTTGATGGCCAGGTCCAGCACGCTGTTGGTCGAGTCGATGTTGCCCTGCTTGAACATCTGCGAGACGTCCGAGAGCAGCACGCCGCTGCCCTGCGGGTTGCTGCCCGAACCCAGCACCGAGGCGGCGTAGACGTCGGCGAACTCCGCGCGGGATTGCTTGAAGCCTACGGTGCCGGCGTTGGCGATGTTGTTGCCGGTGACGTTCAGGCCGCTGGAGGCCGCCTGGATGCCGCTCAGGCCGATGTTGAAACTCATGGATAGCTCCTTGCCGGAAACGCCGGCTTACTGGCCGATGATCTGTACTTTGGACAGCGCGATGCTGCCCAGGCCTGCGAGGTTGAGCATCAGCTCGCCGCCGTTCTGCCCCAGGGTGACGCTGTCGACGTTGGCCGGCAGGTAGGTCTGGAGCCCATAGGTCTTGCCGTCGATCGAGGTCTGCGCCTCGAACTTGTAGGTGCCCGGCGGCATGATGTTGCCGCTGCTGTCCTTGCCGTCCCACATGAAGCTGACGCTGCCGGCAGCCTGCTGGCCGAGGTTGATGCGATTGACCACGGTGCCCTTGTCGTCGTAGACGTTGACCCAGACGTTGCTGCTGGAAACCGGCAGGTTGAGGGACGCCTTGAAGGTGTCCTTGGTGTCCACCACCGACTTGTCGGTCGCCACGATGACCTTGCGCCCCACCAGCGACGAGGCTTGCAGGGCCTGCGACGACTGGTAGTTGGAGAGAATGCTCTCCATGCTCTTGTTCAGCGACTGCACGCCTTCCACGGTGCTGAACTGGGCCAGTTGGGCGATGAACTCGCCGTTCTGCTGCGGCGACATCGGGTCCTGGTTCTTCAACTGGGCCACCAGCAGCTTGAGGAATTCGTCCTTGCCCAGGTTGCTGCTGCCCTTGACGCTCTGCCCGGTCTCGGTGGCGCCGCTGCCGGCGGCGCGATTGCTGCCGTTGACGTTGCCGGTGTTGCTGCTGGTGCCGCTGACGTTATCGATGCTCATGCTCTACTCCGCTCACTGACCCAGGGTCAGGACCTTCTGCATCATCTGTTTGGCGGTATTCATCATTTCCGCGTTGGTCTGGAAGGCACGGCTGGCGGAAATCATGTCGGCCATTTCCTCGACCACGTTCACATTGGGGTAATACACGTAGCCGTTGGCATCCGCGGCCGGATGGTTCGGCTCGTAGCGCGGCATCAGCGAACTCTGGTCCTCGACGATGCCCAGCACCTGCACGCCGGCGCCGGAGCTGTCCTGGTCGGCGAACAGCGAGCCGCTGTCGCCCTGGGCCTGCTGGAACATGGTGGAGAACACCGGATGGCGGGCGCGGTAGGTCTTGTCGACGCTGGAGGAAACCGTCTCGGCGTTGGCGATGTTGCTGGCCACGGTGTTCAGGCGGGTGCTCTGGGCGCTCATGCCGCTACCGGCAATGTTGAAGACACTGGCGAGGGACATGGCGGTTACTCTCCACGCAGGGCGCTGACCAGCCCTTTGAATTTGCTGTTGAGGAAGGTGAAGGACGCCTGGAAGTGCATGGCGTTCTCGGCGTAGTTGGCCTGCTCGATCTGGGCGTCGACAGTGTTCTGGTCGATCGACGGCTGGACCGGGATGCGGTACTGCAGGCTGCCCTCGCCCATGCCGAAACCTTCGGCGGCGATATGCCGCTCGTTGGTGGTGCGGGTGGCGAAGGTACCCTTGGCGGCCTTGTCCTTCTGCTCGGCGAGAACCGCGGCGAAGTCCAGGTCGCGAGCCTTGTAGTTCGGGGTATCGGCGTTGGCCAGGTTGTTGGCCAGCACTTCGGCGCGCTGGGCGCGGAAGCTGAGGGCCTGCTGGTGGATACCGAGTGCTCTGTCGAAACTGATGCTCATGGCTGCGAACCTGTTTGCCGGTGTGGCTTTCGTCGCCAACACTTCAGCAAGGCCCGTGCCAAATTATTAAAAACCTTTATATTCAATAAGTTGAGTTTATTTAAGGGCAACCCGGAAGCGGCAAGCGGCAAGCCGTTTCCGCTTGCCGGCAAGGGTGGCAAGCCCCTGGAACGGCTTCTCCGGCAAACGAAAAAAGGCCCGATATCGTCGATATCGGGCCTTTCCCATGCTTCCGGCCGCCGGGGACACGGCTCACTCGTGGCGAATGATCCGCTCGAGATCCACCGGTTCGCCGGGATGGGCATGCAGCTTGGCGCGAATGTCCTCGAACATCGCATCGTATTCCTTGTGCACCCGGGTGATCGCGCCGAACTTCGGGTGCAGGCCGTGCTTCTGGGCGACCCGCGTGGCATCGCTGGCGAAGTTGAAGGCGGTATCGCGCGGCAGCTCGAAGGAGTCGCTGAACGGCTTGCCGTCGATCTCGCCGTCCATGTCGAAGTGCACATAGGCGCCGGATTCGGCGTTCTGCCGCACCTCGTAGCGGATATGGATGTTGATGTCCTGCTGGTCGAGGCCGGGCAGGCTGACCAGATGGAGGTGGCCTGGTTCGAACATGACGAATCTCCTGGTGGGAATCGGAATCAGTCTAGCCAGGGTCGAGCGAAAGAAAACCGCCCTGGATCAGTGCAACGTCGCTTTTTCCGCGCGTTCCTGAATGACCACCCAGGGCGCCACCACCACCGCCCAGAGGGTCGGGTCGCGTTCGAGGAAGTCCTTGGCCGCGTCCTCCCCGACCTTGCTCAGGCCGCCGCCGGAAAGCCAGGCGGCGACCTTCTCGCGGTCGTCCCCGGCCAGGGCCTCGGCGACTTCCACCAGGTCCAGCGCGGCATCGACCTGGAGCAAGGCGCCACGGGCGAAGAACGGTTGCAGCTCGGCCCAGGAAATGACCGCGGTCTCGCCGAGCAGCTTGGCATAGAGGGTGCTAGTTTGTTCTGTCATGGGATCTACCTGGATTGCATGGGCGCCATGATAACGCCCGCCGGTAGCCCACGACAGCCGAAGGGAAACCGGGCCCAGGGAGGTGATGCAGGTCCGCGCCGTTTTTCTATACGTTTATGTCAACCAGGCGACACGACTCACGGGAGCTCGCCGTGCCGTGCTTTTCAAGCGACGAAGCGCCGCTCTACACTGTACCGGTACAGTTCCCGGGGTCCGTCCATGACGATCACCCGGTCTCCTCCGGCCCCCGCGGCCGCGAGACTACAACAATGACAACACACAAGAAGAGTGGAGCACTATGAAGAAGGGTACTCAGCGTCTATCCCGCCTGTTCGCCGCGATGGCCATTGCCGGGTTCGCCAGCTACTCCATGGCCGCCGACACCATCAAGATCGCCCTGGCTGGCCCGGTCACCGGTCCGGTAGCCCAGTACGGCGACATGCAGCGCGCCGGTGCGCTGATGGCAATCGAACAGATCAACAAGGCAGGTGGCGTGAACGGCGCGCAACTCGAAGGCGTGATCTACGACGACGCCTGCGATCCCAAGCAGGCCGTGGCGGTCGCCAACAAGGTGGTCAACGACGGCGTCAAGTTCGTGGTCGGCCATGTCTGCTCCAGCTCCACCCAACCCGCCACCGACATCTACGAAGACGAAGGCGTGCTGATGATCACCCCGTCAGCCACCGCCCCGGAAATCACCTCGCGCGGCTACAAACTGATCTTCCGCACCATCGGCCTGGACAACATGCAGGGCCCGGTGGCCGGCAAGTTCATCGCCGAACGCTACAAGGACAAGACCATCGCGGTACTGCACGACAAGCAGCAGTACGGCGAAGGCATCGCCACCGAGGTGAAGAAGACAGTGGAAGACGCCGGCATCAAGGTTGCCGTCTTCGAAGGCCTGAACGCCGGCGACAAGGACTTCAACGCGCTGATCAGCAAGCTGAAGAAAGCCGGCGTGCAGTTCGTCTACTTCGGCGGCTACCACCCGGAAATGGGCCTGCTGCTGCGCCAGGCCAAGCAGGCCGGGCTGGACGCGCGCTTCATGGGCCCGGAAGGGGTCGGCAACAGCGAAATCACCGCGATCGCCGGCGACGCCTCGGAAGGCATGCTGGCGACCCTGCCGCGCGCCTTCGAGCAGGATCCGAAGAACAAGGCCCTGATCGACGCCTTCAAGGCGAAGAACCAGGATCCGAGCGGCATCTTCGTCCTGCCCGCCTACTCCGCGGTCACCGTGATCGCCAAGGGCATCGAGAAAGCCGGCGAGGCCGATCCGGAGAAGGTCGCCGCGGCCCTGCGCGCCAACACCTTCGAGACTCCCACCGGGAACCTCGGGTTCGACGAGAAGGGCGACCTGAAGAACTTCGACTTCACCGTCTACGAGTGGCACAAGGACGCCACCCGTACCGAGGTCAAGTAAGCATCGTTGCAGTACGGAGCCCACGTCACCCACCGTGGGCTTTGTTTTAGTACCCGCATGATTCCGCGAGCGGCGGCCCGGCAAGGGCAGGCGAAGACCGGCAGCGTTCACTCCTGGTGGACGGGAGCGCGGCTTTCCCCTGCCTCCCGCCGGCCCGCCGCGCGCCGGATCGTGACGGGTCTCAGCAGCGTTCCGGCCCCACACCCGCGAGCCGAACGTCTACCTGCCGTACAACGGCGGGCGTTTAGCGAGAGAGTCCCATGCCCGAGATTTATCATTACCTACAACAATTGGTTAACGGCCTGACCGTCGGCAGCACCTATGCGCTGATCGCGATCGGCTACACCATGGTCTACGGCATCATCGGCATGATCAACTTCGCCCACGGCGAGGTGTACATGATCGGCTCGTACATCGCCTTCATCGCCATCACCCTGCTGGCGATGATGGGGCTGGACAGCGTTCCGCTGATGATGCTCGCCGCGTTCGCCGCCAGCATCATCGTCACCAGTGCCTTCGGCTACAGCATCGAGCGGGTCGCCTACCGCCCGTTGCGCGGCGGCAACCGCCTGATCCCGCTGATCTCCGCGATCGGCATGTCGATCTTCCTGCAGAACGCCGTGATGCTCTCGCAGGACTCCAAGGAAAAGGCCATCCCGACCCTGCTGCCCGGCAACTTCGTGTTCGGCGAAAGCAGCATGAACGGCGTGGTGATCTCCTATATGCAGATCCTGATCTTCGTCGTCACCTTCCTGGTGATGTTCGGCCTCACCCTGTTCATCTCCCGCTCCCGCCTGGGCCGCGCCTGCCGCGCCTGCGCCGAGGACCTGAAGATGACCAACCTGCTGGGTATCAACAGCAACAACATCATCGCCCTCACCTTCGTCATCGGCGCCGCCCTGGCCGCCGTCGCCGCGGTGCTGCTGGGCATGCAGTACGGCGTGATCAACCCCGGAATCGGCTTCCTCGCCGGGATCAAGGCGTTCACCGCCGCGGTGCTCGGCGGCATCGGCAGCATCCCCGGCGCCATGCTCGGCGGCCTGCTGCTGGGCGTCGCCGAAGCCTTCGGCGCCGACGTGTTCGGCGACCAGTACAAGGACGTGGTGGCCTTCGGCCTGCTGATCCTGGTGCTGCTGTTCCGACCTACCGGCATCCTCGGTCGTCCGGAGGTGGAAAAAGTATGAGCCAGTCCCTCAAGCGCGCGCTGTTCAGCGCCCTCCTCGTGATCCTGGTGTCCTATCCGATCCTCGGCCTGAAGCTGCGCACCGTCGGCATCAAGCTCGAGGTCCTCGGCGCCGATGCGCAGACCCTCTGGACCATCGCCGTGGCCGCCCTGGCCATGTTCGTCTGGCAGCTGTTCCGCGACCGCATCCCGCTCAAGCTGGGTCGCGGCGTCGGCTACAAGGTCAACGGCAGCGGCCTGAAGAACTTCCTCAGCCTGCCGTCGACCCAGCGCTGGGCGGTACTCGCCCTGGTCGTGGTGGCTTTCGTCTGGCCGTTCTTCGCCTCGCGCGGGGCGGTGGACATCGCCACCCTGATCCTGATCTACGTGATGCTCGGCATCGGCCTGAACATCGTGGTCGGCTTGGCCGGCCTGCTCGACCTCGGCTACGTCGGCTTCTACGCGGTGGGTGCCTACACCTACGCGCTGCTCGCCGAGTACGCCGGGTTCGGCTTCTGGACCGCCCTGCCGATCGCCGGGATGATGGCCGCGCTGTTCGGTTTCCTCCTCGGTTTCCCGGTGCTGCGCCTGCGCGGCGACTACCTGGCGATCGTGACCCTCGGCTTCGGCGAGATCATCCGCATCCTGCTGCGCAACATGACCGAGATCACCGGCGGCCCCAACGGCATCGGCTCGATCCCCAAGCCGACCCTGTTCGGCCTGACCTTCGAACGCCGCGCGCCGGAAGGCATGCAGACCTTCCACGAGTTCTTCGGCATCGCCTACAACACCAACTACAAGGTCATCCTGCTCTACGTGGTGGCCCTGCTGCTGGTGCTGCTGGCCCTGTTCGTGATCAACCGGCTGATGCGCATGCCGATCGGTCGCGCCTGGGAAGCGCTGCGCGAGGACGAAGTGGCCTGCCGCGCTCTCGGTCTCAACCCGACCATCGTCAAGCTCTCCGCCTTCACCATCGGCGCCAGCTTCGCCGGTTTCGCCGGCAGCTTCTTCGCCGCCCGCCAGGGCCTGGTGACGCCTGAGTCCTTCACCTTCATCGAGTCGGCGATGATCCTTGCGATCGTCGTGCTCGGCGGCATGGGTTCGCAGCTCGGCGTGATACTCGCCGCGGTGGTGATGGTGCTGCTCCAGGAAATGCGCGGGTTCAACGAATACCGCATGCTGATCTTCGGCCTGACCATGATCGTGATGATGATCTGGCGTCCCCAGGGACTGCTGCCGATGCAACGCCCGCACCTGGAGCTGAAGCCATGAGCCGACCGATTCTCGAAGTGAGCGGCCTGACCATGCGCTTCGGCGGCCTGCTGGCCGTCAACGGCGTCAACCTGAAGGTCGAGGAAAAGCAGGTGGTCTCGATGATCGGCCCGAACGGCGCCGGCAAGACCACCGTGTTCAACTGCCTGACCGGCTTCTACCAGCCCACCGGCGGCCTGATCCGCCTCGACGGCGAGGAGATCCAGGGCCTGCCCGGCCACAAGATCGCTCGCAAGGGCGTGGTGCGGACCTTCCAGAACGTCCGCCTGTTCAAGGAAATGACCGCGGTGGAGAACCTGCTGGTCGCCCAGCACCGCCACCTCAACACCAACTTCCTCGCCGGCCTGTTCAAGACCCCGGCATTCCGCCGCAGCGAGCGCGAGGCCATGGAGTACGCCGCGCACTGGCTGGAGGAAGTCAACCTTACCGAGTTCGCCAACCGCAGCGCCGGTACCCTCGCCTACGGCCAGCAGCGACGCCTGGAGATCGCCCGCTGCATGATGACCCGCCCGCGGATCCTCATGCTCGACGAGCCGGCCGCCGGCCTCAACCCGAAGGAGACCGACGACCTCAAGGCGCTGATCGCCAAGCTGCGCAGCGAGCACAACGTGACGGTATTGCTGATCGAGCACGACATGAAGCTGGTGATGAGCATTTCCGACCATATCGTGGTGATCAACCAGGGCGCCCCCCTGGCCGACGGGACGCCGGAGCAGATCCGCGACAACCCGGACGTGATCAAGGCTTATCTGGGGGAAGCGTGAGCATGCTGAGTTTCGACAAGGTTTCCACCTACTACGGCAAGATCCAGGCGCTGCACGACGTCAGCGTGGAAGTGAAGAAGGGCGAGATCGTCACCCTGATCGGCGCCAACGGCGCCGGCAAGTCGACCCTGCTAATGACGCTCTGCGGCTCGCCGCAGGCGGCCAGCGGCAGCATCCGCTACGAAGGCGAGGAACTGGTCGGCCTGCCCTCCTCCACCATCATGCGCAAGAGCATCGCGGTGGTCCCGGAAGGCCGCCGGGTCTTCTCCCGCCTGACGGTGGAAGAAAACCTGGCGATGGGCGGCTTCTTCACCGACAAGGACGACTACCAGGTGCAGATGGACAAGGTGCTGGAACTCTTCCCGCGCCTGAAGGAACGCTACGAACAGCGCGCCGGGACCATGTCCGGCGGCGAACAGCAGATGCTCGCCATCGGCCGCGCGCTGATGAGCAAGCCAAAGCTGTTGCTGCTGGACGAACCTTCGCTCGGCCTGGCGCCGATCATCATCCAGCAGATCTTCGAGATCATCGAGCAGCTGCGTCGCGAAGGCGTCACCGTGTTCCTCGTCGAGCAGAACGCCAACCAGGCGTTGAAGCTCGCCGATCGCGCCTACGTGCTGGAGAACGGCCGGATCGTCATGCACGACACCGGCGCCGCCCTGCTGACCAACCCGAAGGTGCGCGACGCCTACCTCGGCGGCTGAGCACTGTCCCGCCGTAGACTTCAGCGCCTACGAAAACGGCCCTCACGGGCCGTTTTTTTATGCCGAGGCGTACCGGCTACAGGCCGTAGCGCTCGATAGCGTCCAGGTGCGGCTGGGTGTCGACCTCCGCCGCTTCCGCCAGGCGCAGCCAGCACATGCGGTGCGGCCATTGCCCGGTGGCCTCCTGCAACGCCTGGTGCAGGTCGCGCGGCGCCTGCTGCGCAGGTGTCGCGACGGTGAAGTAGATCGCCCGCAGTTCCTCGCCGCTGCTGGCATCGGTGACCTGGTAGTCGCGGTTGCTGTGCACCCAGACCTTCCAGCCGCGCGCGTCGAGCGTTTCGCGGAAGGCGTCGAAGGCCTCGTCGCCCGGATAGACGCCGTCCACCAGCCAGCTCGGCGAGTAACCACCGCTCTCGAGGACGTGCACCACCGCATAGGTGGGAACGAAACGCTTGCGCTCCTCCTCGTCTTCCGGAGCCGGATAGATCAGGCCGGCGTCGAACACCACCCAGTCACCGACCCGCTGGCTGCGATTGCCCGGCGCGTTCTCGAGGACCCGCGCGGTCACCGGGCCGGTGCGCCGGGCGTAGTAGTCGAGCGCTTCGCCATCCTCGATGTAGCGGACGATCACCCAGCCCCAGTCTTCCTCGATCGGTCCGTCGCCGGCGGCGAACTCCATGCCCATGCCGGCAGCGACCTCGCGCAGCATCGTCCAGTCGCGCGCGGCGCTGGCGGCGGTCATCTGGTCCCACTGCACCGACTGCGGCTCCTCCAGCTTGCCGGCCAGACGCTGGTAGGCCAGCGCCGCCTCGGCGAAGCGATCCTGCTCCATCAGCGCCTTACCCAGCAGGCTGTGGGCTCCCAGCGAGCCGGGAGAAATTTCCAGCACCGATTGGCAGGCGCGCTCCAGCTCCGGCCAGTCGTTGAGTTTCTCGGCCAGCTTGACTTCGCTCCACAGCGCGATCAGCGGCACGCTGTCGGCGTAGAGCCGGCCGAGGCGCTTGACTTGGTCGTACTCGCCGCGCGCCAGCAAGGCATTGAGCAGGTAGTAGGCCAGTTGCTGCTCCTCGTCGGTGTGGCGCTCGACGTACTCCCAGAGCAGGTCGATGGCCTCGTCGTCGGCGGAGCAGGCCTGTAGCGCCGAGGCGGCCACTTCGCGCAAGGCGGTGTCGTCGGGCCGCTCGGCCAGCGCCTGGAGCAGCCACTGCACTTCTTTCTCCGGGTTGCGCGGCGCGTCTTCGCTGCCCTGCGCAGCCAGCCAGTCGAGCAACTCCGCAGCCGGCACCGGCAGCTCCTGCTGCTGCGGCGCGGCATCGATCTCCTCCCTCAACCCGGCGAGCAACTGGCTGGCGCCCCGATCGCGCTGCAACTGTTGAGCATGCTGTTCGGCCAGCGCCAGGTGGCGCCTGGCGCTCCATACCGAACCGCGTTGCAACGCGAGGCGGATGGCCTGGCTGGCAACATCGATGACCACTCGGTGCGCGCCCTTCTGCGAGTAGTGTTCGAGCATCTGCTGCAGGCGCCCGCCGAAGTCCCAGGTGTTGCGCTCAGGGGTCCGTTGCAGCAGCAGGTAGACCGCGCGCAGCCAGATCGTACGGTAGCGCGGGGCAATCTCGGAGAACGGCAGCAGCGCCTCCAGGGCCTCCTCGTCGCGCCCCAGCAACGCCAGGCCGTGGGCCTTGTACAGACGCCGCGGCTGGCTGATGTTGTTCCACTCCGCGCCCTCGACCTTCTCCTCCATCTCGCCGATCAGGGCCAGCGCCTGTTCCGCGCGCCCCAGGTTCAGCAGGATCGCCACGCGCATCTCCAGGAGGCTGTCGAATACCTCCTCGCCGGCGGCGAGGATCTTCTTCTCCTGTTCGGCCAGGAAGGCCAGGGCATCTTCGCCGCGCCCGTCGTCGAGCAGCGCCTCGGCCTTCTCGTTGCTCAGGCAGTGGAAGCAGGCCCAGGTCGGGTCGATCCGCGCCAGGGTCTCGTCGCACACCTCGATGCGTTCTTCCACCCAGCCCGGGCCGTCGACGTTGGCGTAGCACGACGCCAGGTCCTGGGTCACGCAGACCGACTGCGGGCAGGCCTGGGTGTCGTCGCGGTTGGCCAGTTCGAACAGGGAAACGGCGTCGGCCAGGGCGGTCTCGCCCTCCAGTTGGTTGCCGACCCGGTTACGCATCTCCCAGTGGCGGACGAAGATTTCCAGCCACGGGTTGTTCAACGTCCGGCTCAGCGCCTTGACCTCCGGCAACAGCGCCTCGGCGCGCTCCACCTCGAGGTCACAGACGTACGCGGTGAGTTCGTCGATCAGCCGCGCACTCTGCTCCTGGCCGGCCTCACGCAGGTCGGCGCGGAGCTTCTCCACCCAGTTCCAGATATCCATATGCTTCAGTCTCCATCAGGCGTGTTGCGAATTTTCTTATTGCCCCAGCAGGCGCTTCACCGAATCGGCGAGTCCGGCCAGGGCCTGGTTCAGCGAGGTCGCGGGCTGGCCGCGTCCCTGTCCGGCGATGATCACTTTGAACGAGCGCAGCAGCAACGCCGCATGGGCCGCTTCGTCGCGTTCCTCGCCGACGGCCGCGAGCAGCGCCTGCACCGCCGGATTGTCGAGGTTGACGTAGAGCCGGCTCGGCTGGCGATTGTCGAGCTTGCGGGTGAACTGCCGGGCCAGGCGCAACGCCGCGGTGGAGATACGCTTGTCGGCCTCGTCGTCCTCCAGTCGCCGCTTGAGTTCGGCGTCGCGGTCGGGCACCACCACAAGCGGCAATTCCTCGGGGCTGAAGCGGGCGATCACCAGTTGCTCCTCGGCGCCGCCCAGGTGTTCGGCCAGCCAGCCGGTCTCGCGCTCGGGCAGTCGGTCGAGGCGGAACAACTGGCGGTTGCCCTGCTCGGTGCCCAGCTCCACCAGGCGCATCCCCTTGGCCTGCGCCCAGCGACGGAGGAAGGGTACCACCGCATAGCGATTGCCATGGGCCACCGGTACGCCCATGGCACGGAACAGCATTTCCTCGAAGCCGCTGTCGTTGTCCAGCAGCACATGCACCGCTCCGCGCGAAAGGAGTTCGGAAGCCGGGAGGTCGCCCTGGGAGGTGGGTACGCGCAGGCTGTCCATCATCAGCGCGAACAGACGCTCGTCGCACAACGCCGCTCCCAGCAGGGCCTCGTTGTGCCGCAGCAGGACCCGCCGCCAGGCCTCCGGCTGCTGCCGCGCCACCTCGCCGAGCCCGGCGATCAGCGCCTCGGCCAGCGCATGCTGGATCGCCGCGTAATGGTCGTCGCGCTGCAGGTCCTCGCGGCTGGCGGTGGGCGTCAGGCGGTTCGACTCGATCACCCCGCCGACGAACCCGGCCCAGGACGGCAGCAGGTCGCGGGCGTCATCGTCGAGCAGCATGCCGCGGAGGAAAACCGAGAGATTGCGGTTGTCGCTGGTGCCATAGGTGCCGCCGTCCTGGATCCACAGCAGACCCTGCACGTCGACCCGCTCGTCCGGGCGCACCGGCAGGCAGCAGATCGGTTCGAAGTCATGTTCGAAACGCGCGGCGAACTCCAGGTCGCGGCGCTGCCGTTGCAGCGGGTGCAGCGCGGCGTCGGCGGCCAGCCGCCACGGCGGCGGCTCCGGGTTGATCGGCTGGGCGTCGCCGCCGACGTGGATCGGCTCGCGCAACAGCACGCAGTAGCGTTCGAGGATCTCGCGCAGGCGCGCGGCCTGGGTCAGCGCACTGTATTCGTCCTGCAGTTCGAGGGTGATCTCGGTGCCTACCGGGCGTGCCGGCATCGGCGTCACGCTGTATTGCTCGGCGTTGCTGGAGACGTAGCAGAAGCCCAGCTCCGGCTGCTGGTAGGACGTGGTCCGCACGCTGACCCGGCGGGCCAGGACGAAAGCGGAGAGGAAGCCCAGGCCGAACATGCCGATCAGCCCGCTGTCCTCGTGGCCGGACTGGCGCAGTCCACGGGTGTAGCCGACGCCGACGGTGGCCAGGTAGGCGTGGATTTCGTGTTCGGTGAGCCCGGCGCCGGTGTCGACGATGCGCACGGTGTTGCTGGCGCTGTCGCCGATCACCTCGATTCGCGACGGCCCTTGCCAGTCGGGCTGCTCCAGGCGGCGACGGAGGATCGAGTCGTGGGCGTTCTGCACCAGCTCGCGCAACGCCACGGTGGGCGTGGAATAGAGGTGCTTGCTGAGCACCGACATCACGCCGTTGAGGTCAACTCCAGCGCGACGGATCTGGGGAGTGTTCGATTGCGGAAAGCTGCTTTGCATGTCCCTATCCAAGCGTTCGATGAATGGCGTCCGCTCGCACGCGAGCGGTCCGGTGCGGGATTCTGCCACGTTCCGTCACGTTCCTTGTGCAACGGCGTGCCCGCGATGAGCTTCAGGCCGCATGGAAGCGGCCCGGAGTGCAATAGAGCCGCGTCGCGGCGAAATGTTCAACCCTCCAGGCCGATCAATTGTCGCCGGCTGCGCTCGAACCAGTCGAGCAGGTAATCGGCGAGCACCTGGGTGCGCCGCGGCAGGCCGCCCTGGAACGGATGGACGAGGAACATCGGCGTGCTGCGCGTCTGGTAGTCGCGCAGCAACCAGGCCAGGCGGCCGTCGCCCAGTTCGTCGTGGACCATGTATGACGGCAGCCGGGCGATGCCGGTGCCGGCCAGCGCGGCTTTCTTCAACAGGCTGTAGTGGTTGCTGGCGAGAAAGCCGGCAACCCGTACCCGCTCCAGCCGATGGTGGCGGTGATAGAGCCACTCCTCGTGGCCGCTGTAGTGCGAGTTCAGCAGGCACTCGCGCTCGGCCAGCTCGGCCGGGCGTTGCGGCTCGCCATGTCGCGCCAGGTAGGCGGGACTGGCGCAGGTGATTTCCTGCAGGACGAACAGCGGCCGCGCCACCAGCCGGGCGTCCTGCTCGACCCCAGAGCGGATCGCCAGGTCGAAGCCCTCGCCAACCAGGTCGCGCAGGCCGTTGTACAGGTCCAGCTCGACGCGCAGCAGCGGATGGCGTTCCTGGAAGTCCTCCAGCAGCGCGTCGAACAGGGTCTCGCCCAGCGAGACCGGGAGGGTCACCCGCACCCGTCCTTCCGCTCGCTCCTGCAAGCGCGCCACCGCCTGCCGCGCGCGCTCGGCCTGCACCAGCAACGCCTGCGCCTCGGGCAGCAGCGCGGCGCCGGCGGCGGTCAGCGAAAGACGGCGGGTGGTGCGGTGCAAGAGGGTTACGCCGAGCTTCTGCTCGAGGACGCCAATGCGCTTCGACAGTTGGCCCTTGCTGCAACCGAGGCGCTCGGCGGCGCGGGTGAAACTGCCCAGGTCGTGGAGTACGGCGAAGGCGGCGAGATCGTCCAGGTCCTTCACGATTGTTTCCCTATGAAAACGGCAGGTTGTCGATTGACAGGATTATCCACAGCAAAGGCGACTCTACACTGGAAACCACTCACCTTCACGCAACGAGAGGCCTGTATGAAAATCATCCTGATCGGCGCCAGCGGCACCCTTGGCAAGGGCATCGACAAAGAACTCGGCGAGCGCCACGAGATCGTCCGGGTAGGCCACAGCAGCGGCGATTTCCAGGTCGACATCAGCGACGCGGACTCCATTCGCGCCCTGTTCGAGAAGACCGGTCGCTTCGACGCGCTGGTCGCCGCGGTCGGCAAGGTGCACTTCGGCGCCCTGGAGGAAATGGGCGAGGCGCAATACCAGCTCGGCCTGCGCGACAAGCTGATGGGCCAGGTCAACCTGGTACTGCTCGGCCGCGAGTACGCCAACGACGGGGGCTCCTTCACCCTCACCAGCGGCGTGCTCGCCGAGCAGCCGATCCGCTTCGGCAGTTCGGCGAGCATGGTCAACTGCGCCGTCGAGGGCTTCGTCCGCGGCGCAGCCCTGGAGTTGCCGCGCGGCCTGCGCATCAACGCCGTCAGCCCGACCGTGGTCAGCGAGGCGCTGCCCGGCTACGCGCCCTACTTCCGTGGCTTCAAGCCGGTTCCGGCGGCGGACGCCGCGCTGGGCTACGCACGCAGCGTGGAAGGCGCGCAGACCGGCCTGGTGTACCGCATCTGGTAAGCGATATTTCTCAGGAGAGGCGGTCGGCGTAGCAGGTCGGCGAACTGCCCGGCTGCTGGCGGTCCAGCTCTTCCTCGAGGAACTCGGCCAGCACCACGGCATTGTTGTGCTGCTGGTCGTGGGCGCCGTAGAGCAGCGTCAGGGTGCCCTCGCGAGCGCAGTCGAGCAGGCCCCACCAATGTTCCGGGTGCGCCTGCAACTCGGCGCGGTAGTGTTCACGGAAGCTGTCGAAGAGTGCCGGATCGTGGCAGAACTGCTTGCGCACCTCGTTGGAGGGCGCCACGTCCTTCAGCCAGTCGTCCATGGCCAGGGCCTCCTTGCAGATGCCGCGCGGCCACAGCCGGTCCACCAGTACGCGCCGGCCATCGGCGGGAGACGCCGGTTCGTATACACGCTTGCATTGGATCATCGATCGACTCCCTGGTTGCGATGAAGTCCGATCCGGACTTGAGCTAGGCCCGGACGCTCGGTAACGTGGGCGCATTTTCGATGGAGTCTTCCCTATGCGCCCTGCCCGTCTGCTGGTCTACAGCCTGCTCCCCTTGTTCGCCGCCTGCCAGGTGTGGAAGCCCGAATCGCCGAGCACCAGTGTAGACACCCGCTTCCAGGGCGAACTGGTGAAGATCAACGGCGCGCTGCAATTCCGCCCCTGTACCGAGAAGCGCCTGTTCAGCATCGAGGACGTGGCCAATACCGGCCTGCGCCGCGAAGCCGATAGCCTGTTCGACGACGGCGCCCAGGGCCTGTTCGTCGACCTGCGCGGCACCATGGGACCGGCCAAGGTCCGCGGTACCGACGGCAAGCTGGAGGTCAGCCGACTGTACCGCGTGCAGAACGAGGGCCCCGGCTGCGACGACCCGAACTTCAAGCTGCTGACCTTCGCCGCCAATGGCAACGAACCCTTCTGGAGCGCCAGGGTGAACAACCAGGGCCTGCGCCTGGACCGCCCCGAACACGAGACCCTGGCCTTGCCTTACGTCGCCGAGGAACTGCCGAACGGCAGCACCAGCTATTCCAGCGAGGCGAACGGCAAGAAGGTCGAACTGTGGATCGCCCCGTCGTCCTGCACCGACAGCATGAGCGGTGCCTTCAGCAGCTACTCCGCCGAACTGCGCATCGATGGCGAGACGCTGCGCGGCTGCGCCTATCCGGGCGCACTGGGCAAGTGAAGCGAGGGGCCGCGCGACGGCCCTTTCCCTACAAGAGCAATCCGGCCTGCTCCAGGCGCCGCCGCAGCGCCGTCAGGCCGCCCTCGTACTCCCAGTAGGCGACGCGCCCGTGGGAGGCGCTGACCAGCAGGTATTTCTCGCTGATCGACTGGATCCGTTCGATGCGCAGCAGTTTCTCGACGAAGCGTTCCTCGCCGATCTGCTCGACGATTTCCCGGTTGTCCGCGTCGTAGCCGTGGACCATGAAGGCGGTGCGCACCTTGAGGCGGATGAAACTCATCGCACGGCTCTGCGCTGGAGGGAAAGATTGCGATGGCACACCGTCGAGCGCCCCGAGCCGTTCGGCCGCCGCGCCGGATCGGCGTAGGTCTCCAGCTCGACGAAGCCGGCCTTGCGCATCATTCCCGCCGACGCCAGGTTCTCTTCGTGACGATCGATATAGACATCCTCGATGCCTTCGTCGGCCAGTTGGGCCAGCACCGCCTCCAGCAACGCGCTGCCGAGCCCCTGGCCGGCCGCCGCCGGATGCACTACCGCCTCGCAGATGTAGGCCCGCGGCGCATCGGCACGCTGCGGCTGGTAATGGGCGAAATCCTCGGTGCGGCGGAAGCTGGCGAACCCCAGCAGCCGATCGTCGCGCTCGGCCAGGACGGCCCGTACCTCGCCGTCGGCGATGGCTCGCAGATGCGCACGCCCCCCCTCCTCCGGCAGATGGTTCCAGGGATTCGGCCCGTGGCTCAGCAGCAGGTCGGTCATGGCCTCGATATCGCCGGTTTCGGCAGCTCGCAAACGGTGCATATCCACTCCTTCAAAGTCCAACCACCAGCAGCCCGTCGGGCAACGCCACGCCGCGCTCGACGCAGGCAGCCAGCGCCTCGACCAGGGGTTCCAGCGCATAGCCCTGCCTGGCCAGCCAGACCGGATCATAATAGGTGGTCGCATAGCGTTCGCCGCCATCGCAGAGAATCGCCACCAGCGACCCCTTCTCGCCGGCCGCGACCATTTGCCGTGCGGCCACCAGGGCGCCGATCAGGTTGGTTCCGCTGGAGCCGCCGACCCGCCGCCCCAGGCGCCGGGCCAGGTAATGCATGGCCGCCAGCGACCAGGCGTCCGGCACCTTGACCATCGCGTCGATCACTTCCGGCAGGAAGGACGCCTCGACCCGCGGCCGGCCGATGCCCTCGATCCGCGAACCGCAATCCAGGGTCAGGCCACGGTCGCCGCTGACATAGGCGTCGAAGAACACCGAACGCTCGGCGTCGGCGCAGAGTACCCGGGTGCAGTGCTGGCGATAGCGCACGTAGCGGCCGAGGGTCGCCAGGGTGCCGCCGGTACCGGGGCTGGAGATCAGCCAGGTCGGGGTCGGGTACGGCTCGTGGCGCATCTGCTGGAAGATCGACTCGGCGATGTTGTTGTTCGCCCGCCAGTCGGTGGCGCGCTCGGCATAGGTGAACTGGTCCATGAAATGGCCACCGCTCTCCCGCGCCAGGCGTTCGGACTCGGCGTAGATCTGGGTGGGGTCCTCCACCAGGTGGCTCTGGCCGCCGTAGAAGGCGATCTGGGCGATCTTTTCCTTCGAGGTGCTGGCCGGCATCACGGCGATGAAGGGCAGGCCCAGCAGGCGTGCGAAATAGGCTTCGGAAATCGCCGTGGAGCCGCTTGATGCCTCGATCACCGGCGCGGCCGGCCCGAGCCAGCCGTTGCACAGCGCATAGAGGAACAGCGAGCGCGCCAGGCGATGCTTGAGGCTGCCGGTGGGGTGGCTGGACTCGTCCTTGAAGTACAGTTCGACGCCAGGCAGGCCGGGAGTCTCCAGAGGGATCAAATGGGTATCGGCGCTGCGCTGGAAATCCGCTTCGATGATGCGGATCGCCTCACGGGCCCATTGGCGTTGGTCGACGGTCATGGAAACTCCTTCAGTTCAGGACGCCGGCCGGAGGCGGCGGCGGAGCGCTGCGCCACTGGCTGATGGCGACGCCGATGAAGACCAGGCCGGCAGCGAGCATCTGCGGGCCGTTGAGGGTTTCGCCGAGGAACAGCGCGGCGAATACCAGGGTGAAGACCGGGATCAGGTTGATGAAGCCCGAGGCCTGGCTGGCCGGCAGTCGACCGACGCCGAAGTTGTACAGGCCGTAGGCGCCCACCGTGACCACCACGCCGAGATACACCACCGCCTGGATCCCCAGCGCGCTGGGCTGGCTCGGCAGGTCGGCGCTGGCCAGCGCCAGCGGCAGGAAGAACAACGTGCCGACGAAGGCCTGCATGGCGGTCAGGGCGAATGCCGAGTAGCGCGCCGACAGGTGCTTCAGCAACAGGGTATAGCCGGTGGCGCAGAGCATCGCGAGAAGTTCGAAGAAGTTGCCCAGCAGCGGCTGCGGCGCGTGCAGGTCGGGCTCGCCGGCGAGGCTCAGCCAGATCGAACCGAGCACCGCCAGGCCGAAGCCGATCCAGGTCATCCGGCCGATCCGTTCGTGCAGCAGCAACCAGGCCCCCACCGCCACCAGCAACGGCAGCAGCGCGGTGATCATCCCGGCCTGGGCCGCGCTGGTGTATTGCAGGGCGAAGGATTCGCAGAGGAAGTACAGGCAGGGTTCGCAGACGGCCAGGCCGAGCAGGTACTTCCAGTCGCCCGAGCGGTAGTCGATGCGTCCCCGCCAGCGCCAGGCGACGAGGAACACCAGGCTGCCGAGGGCCATGCGACCGAAGATCACCCAGAGCGGCGGCAGTTCGCGGAAAGCGACCTTCAGCACCACGTACGAACTGCCCCACAGCGCCATCGCCAGGATCAGGCAGGCCAGGGCGAACCAGCGCGTCCGAGTCAAGGGAATCTCCACCACGGGCGCCGTCGCGGCGCCGGAAAAAGGACTCCCAGTATAGGCAGCCGACTAGCCGCGCCGACAGGCACAGAAAGCGGGCAAAACTGTTGCGCCGTGCCTCACTGCTCCCAGGGCTTGCCGCGAGTCTTCTTCTCCAGCGGCAACTGCTGCAGCACCGCGGCCTTGGCCAGCATGTAGGCGCTGACCGGAGCGCTGATGAAGAGGAACAGGCTGATCAGCAGCTCATGCAGGCTGATGCCCGCCTGGCGGTTGGAGAAATAGATCAGCGAGGCGACGATCACCCCGCCGACCCCGAGGGTGGTGGCCTTGGTCGGCCCGTGCAGGCGCATGAAGAAGTCCGGCAGGCGGTACAGGCCGATCGCGCCGATCAGGACGAAGGCGCTGCCCAGCAGGAGGAACGCCGAGACGAGGATTTCCACCCACAGGCTCAGGGGTTCGTCAGTCATTCGATGATGTCTCCGCGCAGCATGTATTTGGCCACCGCCACCGTACCGACGAAACCGAGCACCGCGATCAGCAGCGCCGCCTCGAAGAACAGGTCGCTGTCGCGCCAGATGCCGTACAGCACCAGCAGGGCGATGGCGTTCACGTAGAGGGTGTCCAGCGCCAGAGCCCGGTCCGGCAGGCACGGCCCCTTGACCAGGCGCGCCAGGGTCAGCAACAGGGCCAGGCCGAGCAGCGCCAGGCACAGCGGGATCACGTAAGCGAGCATGGGAAGATCTCCTTCAGCGGCGCTTCGTAGCGTTGCTTGATCTCGGCGATCAGCGCCGCCTTGTCCGGCACGTCGAGGCCGTGCACCAGCAGGGTCTTGCGGTCGTCGCTGAGGTCCGACGACACCGACCCCGGGGTCAGCGAGACGATGCTCACCAGCACGCTGATGGCGAGGTCGTTCTCCAGCTCGATCGGCACCTCGACGAAGGCCGGACGCAAGCGCTGGATCGGTCCGAGGGTCAGACGGGCAACCTGGACATTGGCGACGAGGATGTCCCACATCACCAGCACCAGCAGCTTCAACAGCAGCAACGGATGCCACTCCTGGCTGCGCCCGACCAGCAGGCGGTTGGTCAGCAGCGGAATGCACACGCCGAGGAAGGCGCCGAGCAGCCAGTGGCCGATGGCGAAGGAATCCACCAGCAGCAACCAGACCAGCAACAGCAGGACACTAAGCACGGGATGAGGCAATACGCGAAGAAGCGGACGCGGCAACGAACGGCTGATCATGCGGCACCTCCGCGGGTGATGATCTGGCGATACAGGTCGAGGTCGTGCAACTGCGCCGCGGTGGCCTGGACGTAGGCCAGCAGCGGCTTCGCAGCGAACACCAGCAACGGGCCGGCGGAGAGCAACAGGATGCAGGCGAACAAGCGGCCGAGGTCCAGTTCGGCGCTACCGAGCACGGTATGCCCGGTGCGCCAGAACAGCGTGCTGCCGGCCCGGCTCAACGCCACCAGCGCCACCAGGCCACTGCCCAGTACCACGCTCCACAGGGCCAGCGCCTGGCTGCCGGGAGCGACCGACTGCAAAAGCATGATCTTGCCGAAGAACCCCGACAATGGCGGCAGACCGGCGACGGCGATGGCACCGATGAAGAAGGCCCCGCCGAGCAACCGAGGGTTCTGCAACGCCGGGCCCTGGACCAGGTCGCCGGCCTTGTCGCCGCGCTGGCGGGCGACCAGGTCGGCGAGCAGGAACAGGCCACCGGCGATCCAGGTACTGTGCAGCAGGTAGTACAGCGACGCCGCCAGCGCCCGCTCGCTGCCCAACGCCACGCCAGCCAGGAGGGTTCCGGCGGAGACCACCACCAGGTAGGCCAGCAGGCCTTGCAGGGTCCGCGCCGCCAAGGCACCGATCGCGCCCAGGCCGAGGGTCGCCAGGGCCAGCGGCCAGAGCCAGGCCTGCGCCAGGTTGGCCAGCTCGCCGGCGGCCTCACCGAAGACCAGCGTGTAGACCCGCAGGATCGAGTAGATGCCGACCTTGGTCATGATCGCGAACAGCGCCGCCACCGGCGCGCTGGCCGCGGCATAGGCGCGCGGCAGCCAGAAGTACAGCGGCAACAGCGCCGCCTTCAGGGCGAACACCACCAGCAGCAGGAGCCCGGCAGCCGCCAGCAGCGGCGCGCGCTCGGCATCGGCCATGGCGATCTTCTGCGCCATGTCGGCCATGTTCAGGGTGCCGGTGAGGCCATACAGGGTACCCACGGCGATCAGGAAGAACGCCGAGCCGACCAGGTTGAGGATCACGTAGTGCAGGCCCGAGCGCACCCGCTCCGCGCCGCCGCCATATAGGAGCAGCGCGTAGGAGGCGATCAGGAGTATCTCGAAGAACACGAACAGGTTGAACAGGTCGCCGGTCAGGAAGGCGCCGTTGATACCGAGCAGCTGGAACTGGAACAACGCGTGGAAATGCTTGCCCAGGCGGTCGTCGCCACGCAGCGCGTAGATCAGCGCGGCGCTGCCGAGCACCGCGGTGGCCAGCAGCATCAGGGCGGCGAGACGATCGAGCATGAGCACAATGCCGAACGGCGCCGCCCAGTTGCCCAGGGCATAGACGCTCAGGTCGCCGCTGGCGGCCGTGCGCATCAGCAACAGACTCAATGGGATCAGCGCCAGCGCCGCGAGCAACGACAAGCCGCGCCGCCAGCGCTCGGCCAGCGGCAACAGCAACAGGCTGCCGGCAAACAGGGGGAGCAGGATCGGCAGGATCAGCCAATGGCTCATGGGCGCGGCTCCTCCTCGTCCGGGCGTCCATCTACGTGGTCGCTGCCGAGGTCGCCGAGGCCACGCAGGGCCAGGACCACGACGAAGGCGGTCATGGCGAAGCCGATGACGATGGCGGTCAGCACCAGCGCCTGCGGCAGCGGGTCGCCATACTCCCCGGGAGTGCCGATCACCGCGACGCTGCCGCCGAGCCGGCCCATGGCGAACAGGAACAGGTTGACCGCGTAGGAGATCAGCGTGAGACCGAGCACCACCGGGAAAGTCCTCGCCCGCAGCAGCAGGTAGACGCCGCTGGCGGTGAGCAGGCCGAGGGTGATGGCGAACAGGGCTTCCATCAGAGCGCCTCCTCTTGTGCGACGGGTTCAGGCATCAGGCTGAGCTTGCCGAGGTAGGACAGGATCAGCAGCGCGGCACCGACCACGGTGAGGTACACGCCGAGGTCGAACAGCATCGCCGTGGCCAGCTCGATCTCGCCGATCAGCGGCAACTCGAAGTGGCCGAACGCAGAAGTCAGGAACGGATAGCCGAACAGCCAGCTGCCGAGCCCGGTGAGCCCGGCGATCAGCACTCCGGCGCCAGCCATGGCCGCATAGTTCAGCGGCAGGCGCTGCTCGACCCACTGCGAGCCGCTGGCGATGTACTGCAGCACCAGGGCGATGGCAGTCACCAGGCCGGCGATGAAACCTCCGCCCGGCAGGTTGTGGCCGCGCAGGAAGATGAACACCGAGATCAGCAACGCCAGCGGCAGCAGCACCCGCGACAGGGTTTCCAGGATCAGCGGGTGCTTGGCGTGGGCCCAGTTGCGACCCTGCGGGTCGCAGGTCGGCTTGTGCAGGGCGAAACCGGCGAGCATCGCGTAGATGCCGACGCCGGCGATCGCCAGCACGCTGATCTCGCCGAGGGTATCGAAACCACGGAAGTCCACCAGGATGACGTTGACCACGTTGTAGCCGCCGCCCCCAGAGACGCTGTTCTCGACGAAGAATCCGGCGATGCTCTCGTAGGGCCGGGTCAGCACCGCGTAGGCCAGCAGCGCCACCAGCATGCCGACCCCGCCGGCCAGCGCCACGTCGCGCAAGCCGCGCAGGCTGGAGGACTCCGCCGGAGTGCGCGAGGGCAGGAAATACAGCGCCAGCATCAGCAGGACCATGGTCACCACTTCCACCGACAGTTGGGTCAGCGCCAGGTCCGGGGCCGAGAAGCGAGCGAAGGCCAGGGCCACCAGCAGGCCGGCGACGCTGAGGATCAATAGCGCGACCAGGCGCATGCGATGGAACAGCGCCGTGGCCAGGCCGCTGAAGGCCAGCACCAGCATGCCCAGGGCGGTGATACCGTCCAGCGGGGTCAGCCCGCGCGAGCCGGTCAGCCTCGCCAGCGGCGCCAGCTCGACCGCCACCACGACCAGCGCCGCGCCCAGCAGCCAGGCCAGGTAGCGCTGCAGCGACCCGTTCTCCAGCCAGGCGGTCAGGCGCGCGGCCAGGGCCACCACACGTTGCACCTGCTGCTCGAAGACCAGCTTGGCGTCCACCTCCGGCAATCCGGCATACCAGTTGAACAGCGGCTTGCGCAGGACATAGACCAGCACACCGCCAACCAGCGCCACCACGCTCATCAGCAATGGCAGGTTGAAACCGTGCCAGATCGCCAGGCTGTATTCCGGCAGTTGCCCGCCAAGGCTGGCACTGGCGGCGGCGGCCAGCAGCGGCGCCACGGTGTAGGCCGGCAGCATGCCGACCAACAGGCAGAGGAACACCAGGATCTCCACCGGTACCTTCATGTAGCGCGGCGGCTCGTGGGGCGGGAACTTCGGCAACCGGGCCGGCTCGCCGTTGAAGAACACGTCGTGGATGAAACGCAGCGAATAGGCCACCGAGAACACCCCGGCCAGGGTCGCCACCGCCGGCACCAGCCAGTTGAAGCTGCCCAGCAGGTTCTGGCTGAGGGTTTCGCCGAAGAACATCTCCTTGCTGAGGAAGCCGTTCAGCAGCGGCACCCCGGCCATCGCCAGGGAGGCGACGATGGCCAGCACCGCGGTATGCGGCAGGTACTTCCACATCCCGTTGATCAGGCGCATGTCGCGACTGCCGGTCTCGTGGTCGATGATCCCGGCGGCCATGAACAGCGAGGCCTTGAAGGTCGCGTGGTTGATGATGTGGAACACCGCGGCGACGTTCGACAGCGGGGAGTCGAGGCCGAACAGCAGGGTGATCAGGCCCAGGTGGCTGATCGTCGAGTAGGCCAGCAGCCCCTTCAGGTCATGCTGGAACAGTGCCATGCCGGCGCCCAGCAACAGCGTTACCAGGCCGCTCAGGCTGACCAGGTAGAAGAACCACTCGGTGCCGGCCAGCGCCGGATACAGCCGGGCCAGCAGGAACACGCCGGCCTTGACCATGGTCGCCGAGTGCAGGTACGCGGAAACCGGGGTCGGCGCCGCCATCGCGTGGGGCAGCCAGAAATGGAAGGGGAACTGCGCCGACTTGGTGAACACGCCGAGCAGGATCAGGATCAGTACCAGCGGATACAGGGCGTGGGCGCGGATCAGCTCGCCAGCCGCGAGGACCTCGGTGAGTTCGAAGCTGCCGGCGATGTGGCCGAGCAGCAGCACCCCGGCCAGCAGCGCCAGGCCGCCCCCTCCGGTAACGGTCAGGGCCATCCTCGCACCCTTGCGGGCGTCGGAACGGCTGCCCCAGAAGCCGATGAGCAGGAACGAGGACAGGCTGGTCAGCTCCCAGAAGAGCATCATCAGCAAGAGATTTTCCGCGAGCACCACGCCGAGCATGGAGCCCATGAACAGCAGCAGGAAAGCGAAGAAACGCCCCATCGGCTCCTGTTCGGAGAGGTAGTAGCGGGCGTAGAGGATCACCAGTAGGCCGATGCCGAGGATCAGCAGGGCGAAGAGGAAACCGAGGCCGTCCAGGCGCAGGCTGAGGTTGATGCCGATTTCCGGCAGCCAGGAATAGCTGGCGGTCAGGGTCTGCCCGGCGAACACCGTGCCGCGCTGCCCGAGCAACAGGACCAGGCCGATCAGCGGCGCCACGCCGGCGGACGCCGCGCACAAGGTGCGGCCGCCACGCTCGGCGAGCAGGGGCAACAACGCCCCCATGAACGGCAGCGCGATGATCAGCGCCAGAATCATGGGCTACTCCTCTTCGGTGGCGGAGCCCCCGGCATGCCTGGCCGGCGGTGCTTCCCCGCGGTTGTCGGTGCGCGGCCGGATCGCCAGCAGCTCGAAGCCCCGCCCGCCACCGGCAGGCGCGGCGCAACGGAGCTGCGATTATCGCAATCTATCGAACGAACGTCATGGATTGAATTATTACAAAATTCAGGCGTTCCGACTGCCGGAAAGCCGAAAAAAACTCTGCAACGGCAACGACTTGAAGCTTAGCAAGACAACCCCGACAGTGGCTCGGCGACACAACGAAAACGGCCGGCGAAGTGCCGGCCGTGGGACAACGAGGGAAGAATCAGTGAGCGACGCGGCTGGTGCCGTTGACGGTCAGGATGCGCACGCGCTCGCCGACGCGGAAGATCTGGCCCTGGTCGACCTGCTGGACGTAGGCGCGGGTGCTGCCGTCGTCTTCGCGCACGGTGATCTCGACGCCCTGGGTGCGCGTCAGGCCTTCTTCGGTAGCCGCGCCCAGCAGACCGCCAGCGACCGCGCCAATGATGGCCGCGACGTAGCTGCCCTTGCCGCCGCCCACCGCGCTGCCGGCGACACCGCCGACGCCGGCACCGGCGATGGAACCGATCGGGGTCTTGGTGCCTTCGATCTTGACCGGGCGCAAGGCCTGGATGGTGCCCATGCGTACAGTCTGCACGGTACGGGCTTCCTCACGGCTGTAGGTATCGCCGGTGAGGCTGGATTGGCAGCCGCCAAGAGCCAGGGCCATGGCGGTGAAGGAAGCAACGATCAAGGCAGACTTGCGCATAACGGCATCTCCGAAAGGGATAACTGACGAATATTAGACTCTCCCGCAGCCGCTCCTGTCACCTGGCCGGCGCGAGATAATCGAATCGATTCAGCAATGGTACAGGTTCGTTCAGTTTCGACCGAACCCTCCCGCTTTCATCGGCGGAACCGATCGGCTAGGGTGAGCGCCCGCAGAAGGAACAGCCATGGACTATTTCATCATCGTCGTCACCACCGCCGCCGGCCTGTATTTCCACTGGTGGATCTACTGGCGCATCCGCCGCTGGATGGACCGCGACCTGGCGCTGTCATTCGCCGGCGACGACCCGCAAAAGCGTGACTATCTGTTACAGCGACTGGCCGAAGCCAAGGCCAGCAAGGTGAAGCGGCGCGACCTGCCGGCCTGGCTGGAGCGCGCCGCCGCCGACTACCCTTCTCGCGAAGCCTGAGCCAGGCGCCAGAGCCGGGCGATCTGCTCGGCGCGCGCCTCCAGTTCCGCCGCCGCTCCGGCACAGGCCTGCTCCAGGCTGATCGGTCCCGGCGCCAGGCTGAACGCCGCATCGATGCCGGCGTCGTGCAGGCGCTGGTAGCCGTCGCCCAGGCTGCCGGCCAGGGCTACCACGGGAACGCCGGCCTGGCGCGCGATCCGCGCCACGCCCACCGGGGTCTTGCCGTGCAGGCTCTGCGCATCCAGGCGGCCCTCGCCGGTCAGCACCAGGTCGGCACCGACCAGCGCATCGGCCAGCCCGGCCAGCTCCGCCACCAGTTCGATGCCTGGGCGGAAACGCGCACGGAGGAATGCCCTCGCGGCGAAACCCAGGCCGCCGGCGGCGCCGACGCCCGGCACCCGGCTGAAGTCCTCGCCCAGGGTCGCCGCGACCACCTTGGCGAAGTGCGCCAGGGCGGCATCCAGTTGCGCCACCTGTTCGGCGCTGGCGCCCTTCTGCGGACCGAACACCGCCGACGCGCCGCGCGGCCCGCATAGCGGGTTGTCGACATCCGCGGCGACTTCCACCGCGACATCCACCAGGCGCGGATCCAGCCCGCCCAGGTCGAGACTGTGCAGGCCCGCCAGCGCGGCGCCGCCGGGCGCCAGTTCCTCGCCGTCGGCAGCCAGGAAACGCACGCCGAGCGCGCCCAGCAGGCCGGCGCCGGCATCGTTGGTAGCGCTGCCGCCGAGGCCGAGGATGATCTTCCGCGCCCCGGCGTCCAGCGCCGCACGGATCAGCTCGCCAGTGCCACGGCTGCTGCTGCGCGTGGCGTCGCGGCGGTCGCGCGGAACCAGGTGCAAGCCGCTGGCGGAAGCCATTTCGATCACTGCGGTGGCGTCGTCCAGCCAGCCCCAGTGCGCCAGGGTCGGCTCACCGCGCGGGCCTTCCACCCGGCATTCGCGACGTTCGCCGGCGGTGGCGGCGAGTACCGCATCGACCGTGCCTTCGCCGCCGTCCGCCAGTGGCCGCAGCAACACCTCGGCCTGCGGGAAGACTCGCCGCCAACCGCGGGCGATAGCCTCGGCGACGTCGGGCGCTGACAGACTTTCCTTGAACGAATCAGGAGCAATCACGATTTTCATCAGTCACCTCACAGGGCCGGGAGTCCCCGGCCCCGCTTCAATCAGAGCAGCACAAGGCTGAGCAGCCATACCGCGAGCATACCGGCGATACCCTGGACCAGGGTCGCCAGGGTCTGGGCGCGATAGGCAGTGGATACGGTCATGCGGCTGAACTGGGTGACCACCCAGAAGAAGCTGTCATTGGCGTGGGACACCGTCATCGCCCCGGCACCGATCGCCATGACCGTCAGCACCCGGCCCATCTCGCTGTCCAGGCCGAGCTGCGGCAGCAGCGGAGCGACCAGCGCCGAGGTGGTGACCAGCGCCACGGTGGTCGAGCCCTGTGCGGTCTTCAGCGCGGCCGCCACCACGAACGGCATGAACAGGCCGATGCCCAACGCGGACAGGGTGCTGCCCAGGTAGTCGCCGAGCGGAGTGATCTTCAGCATCGCACCGAAGGCGCCGCCGGCGCCGGTGATCAGCAGGATCGGCGCGGCCGACTGGATGCCTTCCACCACGCGCTCATGGAACTCCTCGCGCTTGCTCTGGCCCTTGAGCAGGGTGCAGGCCAGGGCCAGGCCGACCAGCAGGGCGATCACCGGTTGACCGAGGAAGTTCAGGCAGGCGAACAGTACGCCCTCGCCCAGCGGCTTGCTCGGGAATACCGCGACCGAGCCAAGGCAGATCAACAGGATCGGTACGAAGATCGGCGCGAACGCCTGGGTCGCGCTGGGCAGCTTGCCGTAGCGGGCACGCAGCTCGCTGAAATCCTCTTCGGTCTGGACGACCTGGCCGTCGTCGACCAGGGGAATGTCCTTGCCGACGAAGCGATTGGCCCACCACATGCCGGCCATCGCGGTGACGAAGGCGACCACCAGGCCGACCACGATCACCAGGCCAAGGCTGGCGTCCAGGCCGAGGTTGCCGGCCGCGGCGATCGGTCCCGGGGTCGGCGGCACGAAGGTGTGGGTGGCGTAGAGACCGGTGGCCAGGGCCACGCTCATGGCGATGGTGGATATCTTCATCCGCGCCGCCAGGGCGTTCTTCAGCGAGTTGAGGATGACGAAGCCGGAATCGCAGAACACCGGGATCGACACCAGGTAGCCGATGATCGACATGGTCAGGGTCGGGAAGCGTTCGCCGAGCAGGCGGATCACGCTTTCCGCCATGGTGATCGCCGCACCGCTGCGCTCGAGGATCACCCCGATGATGGTGCCGAGCACGATGACGATGCCGATGTAGCCGAGGATGCTGCCGAAGCCGCCGGTAACGGTCTTGACGATTTCCGCCGTGGGTACCTGGTAGGCGAAGCCGGCGATCAGCGCGGCCGCCAGCAGGGCGAGGAACGGGTGCAGCTTGAGTCGCGTGGTGGACAGGACGATAAAGGCGATCAACGCCAGCAGGATCAGGACCAGGGTCATGAGCCGCCTCCTTGTTGTTATGGGTGTGGGATGGGCGCCCAGGGGCGGGTCATTTTCGCTCCGTCGGGACCGGACACGCCTTGTGCAACGGCCAGAGGAAGACGGCGCTGGAAGGGGAACATTTTGTGCGACTGCACAGTGAATCGATTGATCCGCCCGTTACCCGCGGCGCGGAACGAGCAATTGCAGCCCCAGCAACAATTGCTGGCGGTGCTCCAGGCGAGCGAGATCGAGCCCGCTGATCGAAGCGATGCGCTCCAGTCGGTAGCGCAGGCTGTTGCGATGGATTCCCAGCGCCTGGGCACAGGCCTGGGCGTGCCCGTCATGGGCGCACCAGGACTCCAGGGTAGCGGCCAGCGAACCTTGCGGATCGTGGTCGAGCAACCGCTGCAAGGGCGCCAGCAGCTGCCGCACCTGCCAACTGTCGCGCTGGCTGAACAGCAGGCTGGCGAGGCGGTGTCCGTCCAGGGTCACGACCCGCCGACCGGGCAACCGGCTGCGCGCATAGTCCAGCAGGTCGCGCGCGGCGCAGGCCGAGGCGCGCAGCTCGGCCAGGTCATGCGCCGGGTCGCCGGCACACAGGCGCGCCACGCCCCAGCCGCGCGCGTCGGCGCGCTCCAGCCAGTGCTCGAGCGTATCTGCGTGGGCTACCGGCCGGCACCAGAACACCAGGCGCTCGCCCAGCGCCGCGCTCCAGTGCTCCGCCCGGCCGCCGAGTGCCGCCAGCAGGCGAGCCTGGCAAGGCAGCGGATCGGCATGCTCGGGCAGCTCCAGGAAGACCGCCTGGCGCGGCCAGTGCATGGCCAGCCCCAGGTGTTCGGCATCGGCCGCCAGCGCCCCGAGGCCGTGGCCGGGATCGAGCAACTGGCGCAGCCAGGCTTCGTGACGCTGGCGTTGCCAGTGTCGCTCGTCCTGCATCTGGCGCTGTTCCATGAGCATTTCCGCTGCCATCCGCACCAGCTCGGCATAGGGCCGGACCACCTCCGGCGCGCCGGTGATGCCGAGCACGCCGACCAGCCGCTCGGCGTGCAGCAACGGCAGGTTCACCCCTGGCCGCACCCCGCGCAGGCAGGCGGCGGCCTGCTCGTCGATTTCCACCACCCGCCGGTTGGCCAGCACCAGTTGCGCCCCTTCGTGGCGGGTATGCAGGCGCGATGGATCGCCGCTGCCGATGATCATGCCCTGGGCATCCATCACATTGATGTTGTGCGGCAGGATCGCCATCGCCCGATCGACGATGTGCTGCGCCAGCGTCGAATCCAGTTCGAACATGGAGGACTCAGGGCGCCAGGCGTTCGCGCGACCAGCCGCCGTCCTGGCGTCGATAGTCGAGACGGTCGTGCAGGCGGCTCGGCCGCCCCTGCCAGAACTCGATGCGCTGCGGCAGGAGACGGTAGCCGCCCCAGTGCTCGGGACAGCTCGGCGGCTGGTCGGCGAAACGCCGCTCGGTGTCCGCGAGCAGCCGTTCCAGCTCGGCGCGATCGGCGATGACCCGGCTCTGCGGCGAGGCCCAGGCGCCCAGGCGACTGCCCAGCGGACGCACCTGGTAGTAGGCGTCGGATTCCTCGGGAGTGACCTTCTCGACGCTGCCTTCGATGCGCACCTGACGCTCCAGCGCCGGCCAGAAGAAGGTCATGGCCGCCCGCGGATTGGCCGCCAGTTGCCGGCCCTTGGCGCTTTCGTAGTTGGTGAAGAAGGTGAAGCCGCGCTCGTCGAGGCCCTTGAGCAGGAGGATACGGCAATGCGGATAGCCGTCGGCGTCGACGGTGGCCAGGGTCATGGCGTTGGGTTCGACCGGCAGGCGCTCGGTCTTCACCGCGTCGTCGAACCACTGGCGGAACAGGCTGAAGGGATCGCTAGGGGCGTTGGCCTCGCTGAGGCCATCGCGGGTGTACTCGCGGCGCATATCGGCCAGGGACTGGGTCATGGCGCATCTCCAGGGGGAAATGCGCCATAGCTTAACCGCAGACTCCGCCTCGCGCTTGATCCGGGACAATGGCGCCAAGCGCCCTGCCCCGGTTCGGCTCAGTTGCCCTGGGCCAGGGACAGCAGGCTGGCGCGCTGGGTATAGAGCACTTCGACGCGACGGTTCTGGGCGCGGCCGGCGGCGCTGGCGTTGTCCGCGCGCGGCATGTCGGAACCGACCCCCTTCAGGCGCAATTGATCGCCTTTCAGGCCGCTGAGGCGGAAGATCGCCGCCACCGACTGGGCACGCTCGAAGCTCAGCTTGTCGTTGACCGCCTTGCTGCCGGTGCTGTCGGTATGGCCGAGCACCAGGATACCGCTCTGCGGATCGGCCTGGGCCATCTTGGCGACCTTGCCCAGCGGGTTGAGGGTGATCGGCATCAGCATGGTGTGGCGCTTGGGATTGAACGAGTAGTCGGCGGGGGCGATGACGATCAATGCGTTGTCGCGGCGTTCGAGGGTGAACTCGCTACCGGCGATCGCTTCGCGCAGGGCTTTCTCATGAGTATCCAGCCACTCCTTGGTGACCTTCTGCTGGACCAGTGCCGGCTTGCCCGACGCCTTGCTCGCCGAGCTGGCGCCGAACGGCCACCACCAGGGGTTGGCGGCCTTCGGCTCGGCTGCGGCGGCGACTTCTTTCTTCGCCGCGGCGATCTCGGCCTTCTGCTCCGCAGCCTTGGCGGCTACGTCCCGACCGCCTTCGTCCTTGCCGAACGGCCACCACCAGTGGCTGGAGCCGACATGCTCGGCTTCGGCCTTCTGTTCCGTGGCCTGCTTGGCGACGGTCTGTCCGTCGTCCTTGCCGAACGGCCACCATGAATGGCTGGAAGCCTGCTCGGCCGGAGCCTTGGCTGGCTGCGAGGAAGCATCCTGGGTCTGGAAATAGCTGCAGCCAGAGGCGGTCATGCAGAGAAGAAGCGTCGAGGTCTTAAGCAGTTTCATACGTCGGGGTCCGTTGGAAGTGAAAGAAGGCGAGCCCGATGGAACATTCGGCTCAACCGCCGGTCACATCGCAGCGATGCCGGAGTCGATCCACTGCCCCGGCAACGCCCTATCTCATACGACGCTTTAGATTGTGTCGCTAAGCCATTATTTGGCAATGAAATTTAGCGTCGAGCCGACAAGCGGTTAAAAGTTAACCAACGGATTACAGACACTCCCCCGCGACACGCGCCAACTGTTGCGCCCGCGGATCCATCAGCACGTACGGCCCCAAGGCGTTGCTGACAAAGGAAAAAGCCAGGTCGCGCTCGGGATCGGCGAAGCCGATCGAGCCACCCGCTCCAGGGTGGCCGAAGGCCTTGGGGCCGAGTCCGTAGGTCGCATTGGCCACGCCCGGTTGGTCGAGCATGGTGCCGAGGCCGAAGCGGGTCCGGGTCAGCAAGGTCCGATCCTCGCCTACCGCGTGTTCGTGGGCCAACTGGCCCAGCAGTTCATCCTCCAGCAAACGTCCCTGCAACAGGCCGCTATAGAAGCCGGCGAGCGCGCGCGCGTTGCCATGGCCATTGGCGGCCGGCTGCTGCATGCGTCGCCATTCCGGCTTGTTGGTGCTGGTGAGGATCGACGGCGGATTGGTGAAGGCACGGGTGGTCAGCGCCAATGGCTCGCTCATCATGGTCTTCAGCATGCGCTGGGCGGCAGCGTCGCCGAGGCTGCCCTTGCTCCGCGCCATGTGGGCGACGCGGTCGAACTGGCTGTCGTCCAGGCCGATATGGAAATCCAGGCCCAGCGGTGTCGCGGTACGCGCCACGATGGCCTCGCCCGGCTCGCGGCCGTCGACCCGGCGGATCACCTCGCCGAGCAGCCAGCCGTAGGTAATCGGTGCATAGCCGTGCGCTTCGCCGGGCGTCCACCAGGGCTCCTCGGCGGCCAGTGCCGCGGTCATCGCCTGCCAGTCGTAGAGTGCCTCGGGCGGCATCTGCTTGCGCAGCGCCGGCAGGCCGGCGCGATGGCAGAGCAACTGGCGCACGCTGATCGCTGCCTTGCCGGCCGCGGCGAACTCGGGCCAGTAGCGTGCCACCGGCGCGTCCAGTTCGAGCTTGCCCTCGGCCACCAGTTGCAGCACGGCAACGGCGGTGAAGGTCTTGGTGCAGGAGAACAGATTGAGGATGGTGTCGCGCTGCCAGGGCTGCTCGCCGTCCTTGTCCGCGACGCCGCCCCAGAGGTCGACCACCGTCTCGCCACCGACCTCCAGGCACAACGCCGCGCCGCGCTCCTGCGGATTGTCGAAAAGCCGGGCGAAGGCCTCGGCAAGCGGGGCAAAACGGCTGTCACAGTGGCCTTGGGGCGTCATGGGCAAGTTCCGGTGGGAAAGTGGTCGGAGCATTCTTCCAGCCCTCGGCGGCCTTGTGAACCCTGACATAAGAGGGGTTCGCCGCAAGCGGGCGGCGGTGAATGCGCGCTCATGAACCGGCTGAATCCTCGCGCGGCGGCGGAGGCTCGACGGCAGGCATGGAGCTGGCCATCGCCGACAGTCGCGACAAGGCGGCAAGGTTGCTTCGGCGCACCGTGTCGACGAAACCGGCGAACGGCAAGCCCGTGATCCCGACCAGGCCAATATGACCGTTCTCGCCGTCCAGCAGGCGCCCGCTGGCCGGTTGGTCGAGGTACTGGAACCAGTGGGCGCCGACGATATACGGACTCTTCAGCGCCGCCTCCAGGAACGTTCGGTAGGAGTCGCCGCGCGCCCGCTCATTGGCCGCCTCGCTGACGCCACCCCAGAACGGACCGCGATCCCGCGAGCCGAAGTGGAACTCGCTGATCAGCACCGGCTTGTCCAGCCGCGCCAGCAGGGAGTCGTCCAGGCCCTGCCCGGGCAACGGCGTATAGAGGTTGAAACTGAGCAGGTCGCAATACCGGGCGCAGGAGGTGATCGCCTCGGGAGTGCTGACGGCGAAGCGGCCGCCGAGCAGGAGGTGGTTCGGTGCGTGCCATTGCAGGGCGTCGCGCAGGGTCTTGAAGTAAGCGTCGGCATACAGCCGGAGGAAGGCGCTGTAGTCCTCGGCGATGGCCGGATGCCCCTCGCCCGGCAGCGGAGCCGCGTAGCCCGGCGCCTCCAGGGCCTCCCAGGCGGCCAGCTCGATGCCCCAGGCCTGGGCCAATGCCTCATGGCGCAGGTACTTGGCTTTCAATTGCTTGACGAAGGCGCGCTTCGCCGGACTGTCCATGGACAGCCTCAAGGCTCCGAAAGCGAGGCCGTAGCGCGCCTGGGCCGAGCCGTCGCGCCCGGCCCAGGCCAGTTCGTTGTCGGCGTAGTAGCCGAACAGCCAGGGATCGTCGCGGTGGTCGCGAGCAGCGATGGCGATGACGCGCTCGGCGGCCATGGCGAAGCGCGGGTCGAAGGGATCGGGCATGGCTCCCCACCAGTCGAAACCGCTGCTGACCGTGGCGTAGTCGCCGGCGATCGACAGCGGCAGGCTGTAGGGCATCCGCGCCTGTGCGGCGAGCGCCGGATCGCTCCAGTTGCCGAGGCTGTTGAAACCCCATGCCGAGAGGCGCTCCAGAGTGCGCTGGCGCCATTCGCCGGCGAGCTGGTCGGCGCTCGCCTGGGGAGCGATGCGCTGGCGATTGGCACCGAGGAAATCGAACCAGCGGCCATGCCCGAAACGCCGCCCGGCCTGCGCGGCGACGCCGCGGCGGTCGTCGCCCTCACCGAAGAATGCGGCCAGCGGCTCACCCTCCGCCGGCAGTTCGGCGAACATCGGCTCGCGTCCTTCGACGTAGGTCCGGCCGCCGTCGGCGGTCACCGCATTAACGCCCAGCGACCAGAACGGATGTCCTTCCGGAGTAACCAGCCACCAGCGCCCGCCACGTTTTTCCGTGCGGAAGAAGCCGCTGGCTTCGAACACCGGCCCACCCAGCAGGCCGCCGAAACGGTCGCGCGCCGGTGTCTGCCGTTCCCCGTCGCGGAGCTGTGCGGCCTCGGCCGCATAGGCGCTGCGCAACTGTTCGTCGGAACGAATCTTTTCCGGCCAGTCGGCGCGGCTGTACTGGCCATAACGATCGATCAGGCCGGTCAGGATGCTCCGCTCCACCGCCCTCCCTGCGCGTATGCCGAAACGTCCGAGCAGGATGCTCTGGGGAGCTTGCGGCGAGCGCAGGGACAGGCTCAGCGCCCCGACCCTGGCGCGGTCCAGCGAGCCCTCCACGCGTGGCGCCAGCAGCATCCGCTGGCCTTCGACCATCTGCGGCATCGGCGGCCCCGCACGCATGCCCAGAGCCTCTGGCGAAACCGCCCGCAACGGCACCAGCAGGGTCTGCGGCGGGCCTGCCGGAAGCTCTATGGATGCCTGCAACCCCGGCGCGCCCTGCTCGCCCTCGATCGCGACCTCCAGGGTCATGTCCCAGCTCATGGCGTTCTGGATGCGCAGGCTCACGTAGTCCGCTGCGGACCAGTCCCAACGGCCCTGCGCCGGACTCATGCGCAAGGTGGGCCGTTGCGCCGGGCTGAAGGTGACGCGACGGAGAATGTCGCCCTCCGGGGTGGCCTCCGCCGTCACGCTGGGCAGGTCGGCATCCTCCAGGGTGATGCCGACCACGGCCATCGGCTTGACGAAGTTGAACAGCACCTGCTGGGTGTCGTTCGCCGCCAGCGGCGCGGCCACCGCGAGCAGGCCGAGAAGCAGGGGAAGATGCCAACGCGAACGGATCATGAAGCCTGTTTTCCTTAACTCCATCCCGGCATGGACAAATGCCGGGAATTTCCCGATGCGGCTCGGACGTGAAGGCTGGAGCCCTCCGCGCAGATCAGCGCGTCAGGCGATTTCCCGCCGGAACGGCGGCAATGCATTGAGGATAGCCTTGCCGTAGCGCTGGGTGACCACGCGGCGATCCAGCAGGGTGATGGTGCCGCGGTCCTGCTCGGTGCGCAGCAGCCGCCCGCAGGCCTGGACCAACCGCAGCGAGGCGTCTGGCACGGCGATCTCCATGAACGGATTGCCGCCGCGCGCCTCGATCCACTCGGCCAGCGCCGCCTCCACCGGGTCGTCGGGTACCGCGAAGGGAATCTTGGCGATCACCACGTGTTCGCAATAGGCCCCCGGCAGGTCCACGCCTTCGGCGAAGCTGGCGAGGCCGAAGAGCACGCTGTCCTCACCGTCGTCGACTCGCGACTTGTGCTTGTTCAGGGTTTCCTGCTTGGACAGGTTGCCCTGGATGAACACCCGCTTGCGCCAGTCGCGGTCGAGACCGTCGAAGACCTCCTGCATCTGCTTGCGCGAGGAGAACAGCACCAGGCTGCCGCGCGCGCCCTTCACCAGTTCCGGCAGCTCGCGAATGATCGCCGCGGTGTGCTCGGCGGCGTTGCGCGGATCCGCCTTGAGGTCGGGGACCCGCAATACCCCGGCCTCGGCATGATGGAAGGGGCTCGGCACCACCGCGGTGACCGCGTTGCGCGGCAGGCCGGCGCGCATGCGATAGCGGTCGAAGGTGCCCAACGCGGTCAGGGTCGCCGAGGTCACCAGCACGCCATAGGCGACGTTCCACAGGTTGCGGCGCAGGGTCTCGGCGGCGAGGATCGGGCTGGCGTTGGCTTCGATGTCGTAGAAGCTGCCGCTCTCGGCGAGGGTCAGCCAGCGCGCCATCGGCGGGCTGTCCTGCGGGTCCTCGCAGGTGAAGGCGGTCCACAGTTCCCAGTTGCCCTGGGCGCGCGCCAAAAGACTACCGAACAGCGGGTACCACTCCTCCGCCTGGTGGCTGGCGATGCCGCCGGCGCCTTCGCCGTCCATCGCCTCCTTGAGGATATCGGTGAGGCGGGTGAACAGGTCGGTCAGCTTGGAGAAGCCTTTCTTCAGCTCGATGCCCATCTCGCGGATATGCTCGGGGACCACCCCGCCGACGAAACGGTGACGCGGCCGCTCGCGACCTTCCATGTCCTCGCCGGCGCGGAAATCGCCGATCTCTTCGCAGGCGGTGAACATGAACTGCTGCTGGGTCTTGATCTCCCGGGCCAGCTCCGGCACCTGTTCGATCAGGCGGCCGAGGTCACCCGGCAGCGGGTGCTGGGCGAGCAGCTTGGTGAGGTTCTTGGCGATCTGCTCCAGCCAGTCGGCGGTAGCGCGCAGGCGGGTGAAATGGGCGAAATGGCCAATCGCCTTGTCCGGCAGGTGATGGCCCTCGTCGAACACGTAGAGAGTCTCGCGCGGATCGGGCAGGATGGCGCCGCCGCCCAGGGCCAGGTCAGCCAGGACCAGGTCGTGGTTGGTGACGATCACATCGACCTTGGTCATCCCTTCGCGCGCCTTGTAGAAGGCGCACTGCTGGAAGTTCGGGCAATGTCGGTTGGTGCACTGGCTGTGATCGGTGGTGAGCTGCGCCCAATGCGCGTCGTCGATCGCCTCCGGCCAGCTGTCGCGGTCGCCGTCCCAGCGGTTGCCGGCCAGGCGTTCGATCATCTGGTTGAACAGCTTGCTGCTGGTCTCGTCGACGTCGATGTTGAAACCGTCGTCGGCGAACAGTTGCGCCGTCGCGCTTTGCGCCTGGCCTTCCTGCAGCAGCACGTCGAGCTTGGACAGGCACAGGTAGCGCCCGCGGCCCTTGGCCAGGGCGAAGCTGAAGGCCAGCCCGCTGTTGCGCAGCAGGTCGGGAAGATCCTTGTGGACGATCTGCTCCTGCAGGGCGACGGTCGCGGTGGCTATCACCAGGCGCTTGCCACTGGCCTTGGCGCAGGCGATCGCCGCCAGGCTGTAGGCCACGGTCTTGCCGGTACCGGTTCCGGCCTCCACCGCGACCACCGCCGGCTCGCCCTCGCGGTGCCCCTCCTCGTCCTCCTTGATCGCGCCGAGGGCCTTGGCCACTTCGGCGATCATCAGGCGCTGGCCATAGCGAGGCTTCAGCTCCTTGGCTTCGAGAAAGCGGGTGTAGGCACCCTGGATCTGGGACTTGAGTTCGGCGCTGAGCATGGAATTCCTGGGCCCGGCGCGCAGCGGAAGGCGAATCCGCCGGCGCGCCATAGCTGGATAAATTTTCAGTGGTTCAACAGGGCGGCTATGATAACGCGCTTCGTCACAACCGCCAGCGGAGATCGCCGAATGACCCCCTACGCCCTCGTCTACGCCCTGCATGTCCTGGCCGCCCTGGTCTGGGTCGGAGGCATGTTCTTCGCCTGGACGATTCTTCGTCCGGCGGCCGTCGCCGCGCTGGAGGCCCCAGCCCGCCTGGGCCTGTGGCTGGAGGTGTTCCGCCGTTTCTTCCATTGGGTCTGGGCGGCGGTGATCCTGCTGCCGATCAGCGGCGTCGGCATGCTGCACCTGAGTTTCAACGGTTTCGCCGGCGCGCCGCGCTACGTACAGGTAATGATGGGGCTCTACGTCGCCATGCTGGCTCTCTTCCTGCGGGTGCAGGCGCTGCAAGTGCCGGAACTGCGCCGCGCGGTGCAGGCCCAGGACTGGCCGGCAGGCGGGCAGGCGCTGGGGAAGATCCGCCGCACCGTTGGCTTCAACCTGCTCCTCGGCCTGTTGCTGATAGCCCTGGTAGCGGCACGCCCGAGCCTCTGAACCGGCGATGCGCCGGCAGCCGTGCTGCCGGCCGCTCCTCAGAAGCGCACGACGTCGAGGCTGCCGTCGCTGCCGTTGGTGCCGTTCGCGCCGTCCTCTCCGCTGCGCCCCGCACGACCGGCATCCACCGAGTAGATCCAGCAACCGGTGGCGTTATCCGCCGCACCCGGTTTGCCGGCCTTGCCTCCGGCGCCGCCGACACCGCCTTGCAGACGGGTTTGCAAGCGCTCCAGAGGAAAATCGCCCGGCACTTCCAGACGAATCCGACCGCCCGCCCCGCCCGGACCGCCGTCGCTTCCGGATTGGCCGTCGCCACCTTTCAGCGCGCTGCCCCAGAAGCAGCCGGAGGCCTTGCCGGAAGCCCCGTCCAGGCCATCGTAACCCGGCGCGCCGACGCCACCGCGGGCGTCCAGCAGCAGGCTTTCCACCTCCACCGCCTGCAGGCGCAAGGTCAGGTCGCGGCCGTTACCGGCGCTTTGCCGGAAGGTGCCGGTCGCGCCGGGCGCGGAAATGATGCTGCCGTCGGCCAGGCGGCCGCTGACGACTTCGATGCTGATTCGCTCCTCGCCCGGCGCCACGCCGATCCGGGCGTTCTTCGCCATGTGCAGTTCCTCGATGCGCAGGACGCTGACCTCCAGCGGAATCAGCAGGGCGGCATCCTCGCCGATCTCCACTCTGCGCAGGCGCAGCTCCTGGGCCCGCTTGGGCAGGCGCATCACCGAGTTCGCCTGAACCTTCACGGTTCCGCCGATACCCTGCTGGCGTGCCGTCGGCGCCTCGGCCGAAAACGCGGCGCCAGCCCAGGCCAGGGGAACGACCAGGAACAATCCGAGCATGGCCTTACGCATGATCGTCCTCCTTGTCCCGCGGCAACTCGCTGGCCGGGCTCAGCGCCGGCAACGCAAGCATGTGGAAGACCCCGAACAGCAAGACCTGGAGACGGTCCAGCCAGGGATGCGCACGCGCTTTCAGGCGTCGTCCGAGGACGAGAATCTCGATCAGGTGGATCAACAGGATCAGGCCGCCGGCTATCGACAACAGCCAGTTCAGCGGATAGGCGAACGGATGCAGCAGATTGACCAGCACCGCGCCCCAGAACACCAGGGTCACGAGCTTGCCCAGCCCGAGAAACGCTTTCATGGAACTCCCCCCAAGACATCGTGTGCGGGGGAACATACTCGCCAGCCCGCCGCGGCGCCAGCCATGAACGAAAACGGGGGCTTCGACGCCCCCGTTCTGCTCCGTGCCGCCAGCGTCATTCGCGCTTGATGAGGATTTCCACCCGGCGATTCTCGGCCCGCCCTTCGCGAGTCTTGTTGTCGGCGACCGGCTGGCTTTCGCCCAATCCCTGCACGCCGACGATGATGCTCGAAGGCACCCCGGCATCGATCAGATAGTTCGCCACGGCATTCGCGCGCCGTTCCGACAGCTTCTGGTTGTAGGCATCGGAACCGACGCTGTCGGTATGCCCGGTGATACTCAGGCGCGTACTGGCCGCCTCGCCTTTCAGGCGTTCGGCGATGCCGTTGAGCTTCTCGCTGTCGGCGGCGTCCACCTTCGACGAATCGAAGGCGAAGTGCAGGTCGCGCACGACAATGGTTTCTTCCTTGACGACAGGAGGCGGCGGCGCGACTTCCTCGACCGGCTGCGGAGGCGGCGGCGCGACCTGTTCGCCGGCACCGTGCACCCAGCAATAGGCGGCACCGACGCCACCGCCGATCAGGGCGCCCCAGCCGGCCCAGCTGCTGCTTTCGATCGCGCCCAGGCCGGCGCCGGTAACACCACCGACCGCCGCACAGGTCGGCCAGTCGCTTTTCTGCAACCCTGCGCAACCGGTCAGCAAGCCGCTGACCAGAATCAGGGGTAAAGCGGTCCTCGTGATGCTCATTGGAACTCTCCTCGTGGATCGGTTGTAACCGACAAATAGGGAGTAAAGACCCCAGCCGAAAAAAGCGCCAGCACTAGGCCATGCAGGCGCTTCAGGCTAGTCTTGGCGAATCCCAGGAGAGTGTTTTCCCATGAGCGAACCGATTTCTCCCCGCACCCCGCAGCAGGCCCTGGCCGCGTTGCTCGCCCGCTACGCGCCGAAGCGCTTGCTGCTGGTCGGCGCCAGCCGGCTGCCGGCGGTGGAGGCCTTCATCCACAACCATCCCCAGTGCCAACTGGCGCACAGCCCGGCGGCGGCATTGCCCGCCGAACTGGCCGGTCAGCGCTTCGACCTGGCGCTGTTCGTCGATTGCCTGGAACACCTGCCGCAGCGCACCGGTCTGCAGTTGCTCGCGGGCGTGCGCAACCTGAACGCCAGCCGGGTGGCCGTACTGGTCGACCTCGAGGCCAGCGACTGGCAGGAAACCGACTTCTTCGCCCTCGCCATGCAGAACAGCGAACGCTTCCAGCGCGAAGGCCAGACGCTGACCCTGTACACCTACGACCTGTACGAGTACAAGCAGGTCCCCGATTGGCTGAACGCCAAGTTCTGGGCCAACCCGGAAAACTTCGGCAAGTACTGGTGGTAACCATGACCCAACCCACCTGCCCCTGCGGCAGCGGCGACCCGCTCGACGATTGCTGCGGCCGCTATCACCAGGGACATCCCGCGCCCACCGCGGAAGCCCTGATGCGCTCGCGCTACAGCGCCTATGCCCTCGGACTGGTGGACTACCTGCGCGACACCACGCTGCCGGCGCAACAGGCCGGCCTCGATCTCGACGGCATCCGCGCCTGGAGCCACGGCAGCACCTGGCTCGGCCTGGAGGTGGAAAACCACGAGGTGCTCGGCGGCCAGCCGGAGCATGCGCGAGTCACCTTCGTCGCGCGCTGGCACGACGCCGAGGGGGAACATGCCCATCGCGAATGTTCCGGCTTCGTCCAGCGCAACGGTCGCTGGTACTTCCTCGATCCGACCGTGGCCCTGAAACTCGGCCGCAACGACCCCTGCCCCTGCGGCGCCGGCGGCAAGCTGAAGAAATGCTGCGGTCCATGGATCACCTGATGCATTCGCTCGCCAGCTATATCCGCGCCATCCATGCCCTGCCCTCGCCAGTCTCGATAAGCGATGCGCAGATCGAAGAGCAACAGCGCTGCGAGGACGGCGTCGAGATCCACAGCTGCGAAGCGCTCTACCGTTTCGACAACGGCGTGCGCCTGCGCCAGCACTGCGAGCGCGACCTCCTGCCAAGCAGCGGGGCCTGCGAGGAATGCTGGATCGGCTACGAAGTGCTGGATTTCGCCGGGCAGGAAATCAGCCCACGCCACAAGCACTTCGTCAACGCCTGCCAGGAACGCTTCTGGTTGCGCATGCACGCCTGAGATACAGCGCCAGGCGGCGCGGTTTGGGCGTTGACGAGCGCTCGGGTAGAATGCGCAGCCTTTTCATCCGGGCCCCATCCCCATGCTGCTGACCGTGCTCTACATCATCGCCATCACCGCCGAAGCCATGACCGGCGCGCTGTCGGCCGGCCGGCGCAGCATGGACCTGTTCGGCGTGGTGCTGATCGCCTGCGTCACCGCCCTGGGCGGCGGCTCGGTACGCGACATGCTGCTGGGCCATTACCCGCTGACCTGGGTCCGTCACCCGGAATACCTGGCGCTGACCGCAGTCGCCGCGCTGGTCACGGTGTTCATCGCGCCGCTGATGCGCCACCTGCGCTCGCTGTTCCTGGTACTCGACGCGGTCGGCCTGGTGGCCTTCACCCTGATCGGCTGCCAGGTCAGCCTGGAAATGGGCCACAGCCTGCTGATCGCGGCGATCAGCGGGGTGATCACCGGGGTGTTCGGCGGCATTCTCCGCGACATCCTGTGCAACGACGTACCCTTGATCTTCCGCCGCGAACTCTATGCCAGCGTGTCCTTCGCCAGCGCCTGGTGCTACCTGATCTGCGTGGAGCTGGAACTGCCCTCCGAGCAGGCGATGCTGATCACCCTGTTCAGCGGCTTCCTGTTCCGCCTGCTGGCCATCCGCTTCCACTGGGAAATGCCCAAGTTCGTCTACCAGGACGATTTCGACCACTGAGGCAAGCGCCTGCCCCTGGTCGACGCGTTCCTCCAACCCCGCGCCTGTCCCCGATGCCACGGCCCGCGACGCGGTTATCCGCCCCACGCCCACGCTTGTCGCAGGCCGCTGCCCGCCTCAGTCCTGCAGGCGCAGGTGGCTGGTGTCCGGAGCCGGAGCCGCTGGCTCGGGGCGTGCCTGGCCCATGTCGCTACCGACCGGGGCGACGCTGAAGCGGCTCAGATCGAGCTTCGGCGCCTCGGCTTCGGCCTTGGCGTCCTGTAGGTCGGCGCCTACCGGAGCCAGGCCGAAATCCGGCGCATCGACCTCGGCGAACGCCGCCATGTAGCCGTCCCGCGGCGCTACCTGCAAACGCCCGGAGGGCGCGCTGTCCCGCGCAGCGACGCGGGCCTGTGGGGCTTCCACGGCGGCCTGCTGCGCAGGCGGCGGCGCCATGACCACCTCCTCGATCTCCATCTCGGCGACCACGGCGATCGCTCCCGCTCGCTCCAGCACGCTGCGGTATTTTTCCGCGGAGGCGGCATCGAGGTTGTTCTTGATCACCACCCGGCGGCCGGAGAACAGCAGTTCGATACGCTGCGCGTCGGCCTGGAACAGCTTGGCCAGGTTGGCCTTGACCACCTCGGGCCGGGCGCCGGCGACCAACTGGCCGGAAAAGGCGATTTCAAAGCGGCTCATTGGCATCTCTCCGAGTGAAGGGCCGCTCGGCATGGCGGCCCTGGCGTTTCGTCGAACGATTGTACCCATCGACAGCCACGCGTGGAGTGACTGGGTCCGGCAAATTGGCCGGCGGGTCCGTTCAGGTTAGCCGAGCCGGTCACGCCAGCCGACGGGAAGACTTGCACGGGCGTACGCGCTTCTCCATGCTCCCCCGACTGCGCTACGGGAAACATATGGACACAGGCCTGTACCTGAAACATCTTTCCTCTATACAACAATAAGTTGCAGCACAATCACTGCTTGTTAAACTGGGGCGTCTCGGGGGGAATAGCATGAATTACCAGGCGCAAATGATAAGAATTATCAGCCTAATAATGGCGTGGGGAGTTCTCTCCAATCTCTCGGGCTGCAGCTGGATGACCGGCAGCTTCGAAGACCCCGACGTCAAGCTGCTGAAGGTGGAAGTGGTCAAGGCACGCTTGCTGGAACAGGAGTTCGTGATGCGCTTCCGCATCGACAACCCCAACGATTTCAGCCTGCCGGTACGCGGCCTGCAGTACGCCGTGCAACTGAACGACATCCAGCTCGCAGAAGGCGAGTCCGGCCAGTGGTTCACGGTTCCCGCCCACGGCCACGAGGTATTCGACGTGCCGGTGCGAACCAATCTCTGGCGCCACATGAAATACATCGTCAAGCTCCTTGAGCGTCCCGAGGAGCCGATCCGCTACCGCCTGCAGGGCGAAGTGAAGACCGGACTGATGTTCGGCCGCAGCGTGCACCTGAGACGAAATGGCGAGATAATTCCCGGCGATTTCATCCCAGAATAGGTCCACCATGAGTCAGGAACCCCACGTACACGGCCCGAACTGCAACCACGACCACGATCATCATCACGATCATGGCCATGGTCATGTCCATGGTCCGCACTGCAACCACAGCCACGAGCCGGTGCGCAATCCGCTCAAGGCCGTAGGCCGCAACGATCCCTGCCCCTGCGGCAGCGAGAAGAAATTCAAGAAGTGCCACGGCGCCTGACCCTTCGCACGCGCCGGCATCCGAAGGCCCGCTGAGCAGCGGGCCTTTTCGTTGGCGCGCCACCAGCCCCGCCGGGGCGTCATGCGCGACAGCGGTTTGCATCGAACCTAGGTTCCTGGCGTAGAGTCTTCCGTTCGTAGCCCATCGACGAGCCGGAGACGCACCGATGATCGACCTGTACTACTGGACCACCCCGAACGGCCACAAGATTACTCTTTTCCTGGAAGAAACCGGCCTGCCCTACGCCATCCATCCGATCAATATCAGCCAGGGCGACCAGTTCCAGGCGGATTTCCTGAAGGTGTCGCCGAACAACAAGATTCCCGCCATCGTCGATCGCCAACCAGCCGACGGCGGCGCTCCCCTGTCGCTGTTCGAGTCCGGCGCCATCCTGCTCTATCTCGCGGAAAAGACCGGACGGTTCCTCGCCAAGGACCTGCGCGCGCGCCAGGAAACCCTGCAGTGGCTGTTCTGGCAGATGGGCGGGCTGGGGCCGATGGCCGGGCAGAACCACCATTTCAACCGCTTCGCCCCGGAGAAGATTCCCTACGCCATCGACCGTTACGTCAAGGAAACCGCGCGCCTGTACGGCGTTCTCGACCAGCGCCTGGCGGACCGCGCCTTCGTCGCTGGCGACGACTACAGCATCGCCGACATGGCCATCTATCCGTGGATCGTCCCACATCAGTGGCAGGAGCAGGATCTCGCCGACTTCCCACACCTGCAGCGCTGGTTCGAGAGCATTCGCCAGCGTCCGGCGACGCAACGCGCCTATGCTTTGGTGGAGCGCATCAATCCGCCGCAGTAGCGGGTCCCGAGCCGGCCTGCGGACGTCCTCGCGGACGATCGCAGGCGGAGCTTGCGCAGCCCTGCGCTCCTCACTAACGTAGCGCCTCTCGACGCGACCACTCCCGCAGGAGCCCCCACCCCATGGCCTCGCCAGCCTTCATGCGTTTTCTTCCCCGTTGCGGCGCCGCCGCGGCCTTCGGCACCCTCCTGGGCCTGGCCGGTTGCCAGTCCTGGCTCGACGATCGCTACGCCGACAGCCTGCCGCCGACCTCCGGCGTGCAACCGATCAAGGGCCTGGCGCAAAACGTATCGATCCGGCGCAACGCGCTGGGCATGCCACTGATCGAAACCGGCACCTTCCATGACGCGTTGTTCGCCCTGGGCTACGTACACGCCTCCGACCGCCTGAGCCAGATGGTCAGCCTGCGCCTGCTGGCCCAGGGACGGCTGGCCGAGATGGTCGGCCCCGGCGCGCTGGAGATCGACCGTTTCATGCGTACCGTGAACCTGCGCCAGGCCGCGGAGATCCAGTACAGGAACGCCTCGCCGCGCCTGCAACGCTTCTTCGAGGTCTACGCGCGCGGGGTCAACGCCTACCTGTATCGCTATCGCGACAAGCTGCCGATGGACCTGGCCCAGTCCGGCTACCGTCCGGAATACTGGAAGCCCGAGGACTCGGCCCTGGTCTTCGCCCTGCTCAACTTCGGCCTGGCGGTGAACCTACAGGAAGAAATCGCCTCGCTGACGCTCGCGCAGAAGGTCGGCAGCGACAAGCTGGCCTGGCTAACGCCGACCTATCCCGACGAAAACCTGCCGTTCGACGAGGCGGAAAAGCTCAAGGGCCTGCGCCTGGACGGGCAGGTTCCCGGCCTCGCGGGCGTCGAGGGCGCGGCGCGGCAGGTCGCAGCGCTGAGCATGCTCGGGGTTGCCGCCTCGAACAACTGGGCTATCGCGCCACAACGCAGCCGCAGCGGCAAGAGCCTGATGGCCAACGACACCCATCTGCCACTGAGCATGCCGTCGGTGTGGAACTACGTACAGATCCGCTCGCCCAAGTACCAGGCCGCGGGCGTTTCCATCGCCGGTCTGCCGGGCGTGGTGGCGGGCTTCAACGGCAAGCTGGCCTGGGGCATGACCATGGTCCTGGGCGACAACCAGGATCTCTACCTGGAACAGTTGCGACGCCAGGGCAACCGGCTCTATTACCTGGCCGACGGCAAGTGGCAGCCAACCCGCGAACGCCAGGAAACCTTCTTCATCAAGGGCCAGCGGCCGATCCGCGAGGTCATCCACGAAACCCGCCATGGCCCGCTGCTCAACAGCGCCCTGGGCGAACGCAAGAACATCCTCCAGCCGCTGCCGCTGAAGAGCGGCTACGGACTGGCCTACCGGAGCATCCAGCAGGAAGCCGACAAGACCCTGGACGGCTTCTTCGACCTGTCGCGGGCCAAGACCATCGAGCAGGCCTTCGACGCCACCCGCGAGATTCGCGCGATGCCGCTGAACATCGTGTTCGCCGACGAAAAGCACATCGGCTGGCAGGTCACCGGACGCTATCCGAACCGCAAGGAGGGTCGCGGCCTGCTGCCCTCCCCTGGCTGGGACGGCCGCTACGACTGGGATGGCTATGCCGACCCGATCCTCCACCCCTCCGACCAGGACCCGCAGCAGGGCTGGCTGGGTACCGCCAACCACCGCACCGTGCAACCCGGCTACGGCGCTCAGTTGTCCAACTCCTGGTACTACCCGGAGCGCGCCGAGCGCATCGCCCAGCTCGCCGGTGCCAGCAAGAGCCACGACACCCAGAGCATGATCCGCATGCAGTACGACCAGACCTCGCTGTTCGTCGCCAAGCTGCAAGCCATGTTCGACAATCCCGGCATGGCGGCGCCGCTGCGCCAGGCCATCGACGCCTTGCCGGAGGCGCAACGCAGCCGGGCGCGGGAGGCCTACGACCGGCTGATGGCGTTCGACGGCAAGCTGACAGCCAGCTCCAGCGACGCCGCGCTGTACGGCGCCTTCCTCCACGAGAGCGCCAGGCAGATATTCCTCGACGAGCTAGGACCGGAGGACGGCCCTGCCTGGAAAGCCTTCGTCGAGACCGCCAACCTCTCCTACTCGGCGCAAGCCGACCACCTGCTCGGGCGCGACGACAGTCCGTTCTGGGACGATACCCGCACTCCGCAGAAGGAGGACAAGCCGGCAATCCTCGCGCGCAGCCTCGCCGCCGCCGTGGAGTTCTGCGAACAGCGACTGGGGAGCGAGCGCAAGGCCTGGCAATGGGGCAAGCTGCACACCTACGAATGGCGGAGCGACAGCTCGAAAATGGCCCCCTACCTGGGCGCCGGCGAGCGCGCCGGACTCGGCGCGATCAAGGGCTATCTCGATCGCGGGCCCTATCCGGCCGGCGGCGACCACACCACGCTGGACGTATCGGCCTACGGCTGGGGCCAGGACTTCGACACTTGGCTGATCCCGGCGATGCGGCTAATCGTCGACTTCGGCCAGAGCGAACCGATGATCGGCGTGAACAGCAGCGGCCAATCCGGCAATCCGGCCAGCCCGCACTACGCCGACGGTATCGACGCCTGGCTCAAGGGGCGCTACGTTAGCTTCCCGTTCCAGCCACAGAACCTCGATCGCGTTTACGGCAACAAGCGGCTGACGCTCACTCCCGCTCGCTGAACGGACGGCGCGGAACTTTCCTCCGCGCCGTGGCTCTGAACAGCCGACTTACTCCATGATCATCTTCAGGGCGTCCTTCCGGACGCCCTTCTTTTATCCCCCTCCCGGAAAGCCTCCGTTTTCTCGAAAGCCCGGGCACGGGATCGAACTGATCTCACTCCTCTCCGGCCTCTTCCACGGGCGCCACCAGCGCCCGGTCCAGCCAGTCCGTCGGCAGGCTCTTGCTGGCGCGGGCACCGAGCAGCTTGAGTTGCTCGCTGCGACTGATCAGGTTGCCACGTCCCTCGGTGAGCTTGTTGCGCGCCGCGGCATAGGCCTTGTCCAGTTGCTGCAGGCGCGAACCGACCTCATCGAGGTCCTGGACGAAGAGCACGAACTTGTCATACAGCGAACCGGCACGTTCGGCGATTTCCCGCGCATTCTGGTTCTGCCGCTCCTGGCGCCAGAGGCTGTCGATTACCCGCAGGGTGGCCAGCAGGGTGGTCGGGCTGACGATCACGATATTCTGCGCGAAGGCGTCCTGGAACAGGTTCGGCTCGGCCTGCAGGGCCGTCGAAAAAGCCGCCTCGATCGGCATGAACAGCAGGACGAAGTCGAGGCTGTGCAACCCTTCCAGGCGTCGATAGTCCTTGCCGGAGAGGCCTTTCACATGGTTGCGCAACGACGTTACGTGCTGCTTCAGCGCCTGCTGGCGCAGCAGATCGTCGTCAGCGGCGATGTACTGCTGGTAGGCCGTGAGACTGACCTTGGCATCCACCACCACCTGCTTGTCGCCGGGCAGGCGGATCAGCACGTCCGGCTGGAAGCGTTCGCCCTCGGCGCCCTTCAGGCTGACCTGGGTCTCGTATTCCCGGCCTTTTTCCAGGCCCGCATGCTCGAGCACCCGCTCCAGCACCAGTTCGCCCCAGTTGCCCTGGGTCTTCTGGCCCTTGAGCGCGCGGGTCAGGTTGGTCGCTTCCTCGCCCAGGCGCAGGTTGAGCTGCTGCAGACGCTCCAGTTCCTTGCTCAGGGAGAAACGCTCGCGCGCTTCCTGCTGGTAGCTTTCCTCCACCCGCTTCTCGAACGCCTGGATGCGCTCCTTGAGCGGATCGAGCATCTGCCCCAGGCGCTGCTGACTGGTTTCGGCGAAACGCTGTTCGCGTTCGTCGAAGATCTTTCCCGCCAGTTCGGCGAACTGTGCCCGCAACTCGTCGCGGGCCGACTGCAGGTCGGTCAGGCGCTGCTGGTGGCTTTCCTGCTGCTCGCGCAGTTCCGCAGCCAGCGCAGCCCGTTCGGAAGCCAGGCGACGCACTTCCTCTTCCCGGCCCTGGCGCTCGCTGGCCCAACGTGCCTCCGCCTGGGACGCCCGTTGCCGCTCCTCCCCCATCAACTCGGCTTCCCGACGCAGCGCGGCGACCTCACCGGAGAGCCTGGCATGGCGCTCGCCGAGTTGCTGGTAAGCCTCCCTGCTGGTCTCCAACTGCGCATTCAGCCCGTCCTGGGCCAGTTGCGCGGTCGCCAGTCGCTCGCCGAGCAAGGCTATCTCGCGCTCCGCCAGGCTGGCCCTTCTCTGTAGCTGCCATGCCAGGCCGGCCAGGGGAATCGCGGCAGCCAGCAGGCCAAGCAACAGGTTCGGTAGATCGACGGGCATGGGGCACTCCAGCGGAAAACGACGCAACACCCGCCTGGCAGGCGCGCGTGCAGCGGATTCTAGGTTCTTGGGAAAAGACCGTCGAGCGAATAGCGCCGCGCCGAACGAGCACTCCGCTTCCGAGCTGTGCATAACCCCATGCGCAGGACATTTCAGATACTTCCGTAACGGAAGCCATCGCCCTGCGCCCTTCGCCGCCGGGATATTTCTGCTTCCACGGCATTTTTGTCGCGGCTACAGGGCTTGCCTTGGAGCGTGCGATGTGCTGTCGAGCAAGCGCTTGGGAAATCCACAGATCCTGTGGATAACCCAGTGGAAAAGCCCCTAAAAAACTGCCGAACCCCCGATGGAGTGGGGCTATGGGACAGATTGACGATTTTTTCACCAACTATTTTTATCGTTATTTTTCAATAAGTTACGTTTCAAACATGAAAAATCAAGCGTTTAGAGCCTAACGCTCTCAACCCTTGACAAGCTGCTTTCCATTTGTGCACAAATTTTCGCCGAAGCCTCTTGCCGCCCCATTGCAGGGCAATGCCGTTCGAAATCCTCAGCCACTCTTTCCCTCGGGGCATGCAGGCCAGCCCTGCCCAACAGGCAGGTGGCGGCCTTCAGACGGTGCCCCCGGATCGCTGGCAACCGTGCCCCCCTCCACTCACGCCGGATGCGGCAACTTTCCGTCCACCAGGAACAGCTCCCAGGAGAAGATTTTCGGCGCCCCCGGCACATGCGCCGGCTTGAAGGCCACGTAACCGGCCGTGGTTTCGCACAGCCAGGGCGTCAGGTTGCGAGGACGCTTTTCGGTGAAGGCCGCGGGCGTGAACAGGGCGACATTGCAGCCGCGCTCCGGGCAACGCGCCGAACGGTATTCGAATGCCTGCACCCCGGCGCTGCGCATGGCACTTCCCAGTTCCTGGGGAGCGCGGTAGTCGGCGATGTCGGTCAGCGCAGCCTCGTGATCGGAGAAAGGCGGCGCCTGCAGACGGATTCCCCGCTCCACCTTCCAGCCCGCCTCGAACGAAGCGTGCTCGGACAGAATCCTCCCGCTCGGTGGCGGCACCGCCATGCCACTCCACAGGACACAACGGTAATACGCGCTTTCGGCCATGGCCGTTTCCAGCTTCAACGCGGCGTAGAACAGGCTTGGCTCGTGACGACGGCCAAACCGCGACCCCCAACGCAAGGGCGGATAACGGAACGGGGTCTTCAACAGGTAATGCAATGGCTCGGCATCCGCCGGCACCGGCGGCTTGCTCGACTCGAGCAGTTCCTCGAGCAACGCCTGTTCTTCCAGGGTGTCGACCAATTGCAGGGTCGCCACCTGCTCCTGGCTCTCCACCAACCGCACCAGCCGCCCCTGGAGCGGTCGGACATGCCGCTCACCCTTGCACTGTCGCCAGATCTCGCTCACCTTCCGCCCCTCGCTTCCTGTGGTGTCGGATGCCAGCGTAGCGGCACCGCAGTCTCCATTCAGCCAGGCGTGTCGCCTCTGGCTGCCAGCCTTTTCCGTGACAGGCGTAGGCCCCCGTACAGGCGCGCCGGGCATCAGACCTTGCCGCGGATCGCATCGAGGTATTCCAGCACATGAACCAGGCCCTGCACCTGTCCCATCAGTGCCAGCGGCTCGCCCGCCAGGTGATGGTTGGGAGTGCGCAGGAAGTGGCGCATGTCCTCCTGCTGCCCGCCGAACAGGGCATACAGTGCGCGATAGACCCGCACCAGCAGCAGAGCCAGCTCGCCGGTCTTGCTGTCCACCCGCAGGCCCTGGGTCTTCCAGCGGCTGATGGCGCTGCGATCGACGCCGACGATGCCGGCCAGTTCGAGCTGCGTCAGCCCCAATTGCTCGCGCGCGGCCAGGACGGCCTTGGCCAGGACAGCATCGGCGCTGGGACGTTCCTTGATGAGAGCGCTCATGACGACCTCCTCATGTGTGTTTACAACAAACTATCATTATTTTGCTGAAAACACACCTTGATTCGGTCGAACCTAGAGAACCACGCGCAAGCATTGACCGGCGTGATAGAGAGAAAAACCCATCTCGTAGGCGCAACTGCGCAGCCTGGCCGCGGGGACGGGCTTCATGTCACTGAACGGCAACGGCAATGTCGCTCGCTCGCCGCTCAGCAAGTAGTCGGCGAACGCCTTGCCCACTACCGTACCGGTGGTCACGCCGCGTCCGTTGTAGCCGGTCACCGCCAGCAAGCCTTGCGCAGGCTCGAACAGGCGCATCAGATGATCGGGGGTGAAGGCGATGCAACCCGTCCAGCTGTACTCCCAGTTGACCTGGCCCAGGTCGGGAAAGTAATGGCTCTGGATTCGATCGGCCCATTGCCGCAGGAACCAGGCGGGCTTGTTCGCGCCATTGCCGAGGCTTCCCAGCAATAGGCGACCCTGGGCATCGCGACGGATGCTGCTGAGCACCGTCCTGGTGTCCCAGGAACCCTGGCCGTGAGGCAGGATGCGCTCGGCCGCGGCGCCGTGCAGCGGCGCCGAAGCCACCTGGTAGTAGTAGCCGGGAAAGAAGTGCCGCCTCAGGTTGGTCCACTCGCCCTCGGTATAGGCGTTGGAAGCGATCACCACCTGTTCCGCCAGTACCGCCCCCGCGGCGCTGCGCACCGCCCACAGCGCGCCCTGCCGCTCCAGGGCGAGCACCGGCGAGCGCTGGTAGAGTTGCCCGCCCCGCTGTACGACGGCGGTGGCCAGTCCGCGCGAATAGGCCATGGGATTGAGAGTGCCGGCGCGTCGGTCGAGCAACGCCGCGCTGATTCGCCGGGTGCCGCAGGCCTCGTGGCAAGCCGCGCCGGTCAGCAACTCCAGCGGAGCACCGCGGCGCGTCCACTGCGCGTGACGGCGTTGCAGATCGGCCACGCCGCTGGCGTTGTGCGACATGTGCAGGGTGCCCTCGCGGCGCAACTGGCAATCGATGCCGAGGCGTTCGATGGTCTCCATCACCAGCGCCGGCGCCCGCCCCAGCACGGCGTTGAGCTTTTCTCCCTGCTCGGCGCCGAGGGTGGCGACCACCTCGTCCGGGGGAATCCAGGTGCCGGCGTTGATCAATCCGACATTACGTCCCGACCCGCCGTGGCCGACCTCGTACGCTTCCAGCACGCACACCGAACGGCCCGCCTCCAGCAGGTGGAGCGCAGCCGAAAGCCCGGTGAAACCGGCGCCGATCACACATACGTCGGCGCGCTGCTCGCCGTTCAGGCTCGCCGCTCCGGACAGGCGAGGCGTAACCACTTCCCACAGACACCGTTGCTGCAAACCGCCCATGCGCGACTCCGCTGCCAGCCTCATTGCCATGCGGCGGGAGCCCGCCGCGCCCCGTTCAATCGAAGGTGATGCCCTGTGCCAGCGGCAGCTCGCGGGAATAGTTGACGGTGTTGGTCTGCCGTCGCATGTAGGCCTTCCAGGCGTCCGAGCCGGACTCGCGACCGCCGCCGGTCTCTTTCTCGCCGCCGAACGCCCCGCCGATTTCCGCCCCGCTGGTGCCGATGTTGACGTTGGCGATCCCGCAGTCACTGCCCGCCGCGCCCTGGAACAGTTCCGCCTCGCGCAGGTCGGTGGTGAAGATGCACGACGACAGTCCCTGGGGAACCTCGTTGTTCAGGCGCAGGGCCTCGTCGAAATCGCGGTAGCCGACCACGTACAGGATCGGGGCGAAGGTCTCCGTGCGCACCACTTCGGTCTGTCCCGGCATCTCGACGATGGCCGGCGACACGTAGTAGGCATCCGGATAGCGCTCCTGCAATTGCCGCTCGCCGCCGAACACCCGTCCCCCCTCCTCGCGGGCTCGCGCCAGGGCGTCCTGCATGGCCAGGTAGCTGCGTTCGTCGATCAGCGGCCCGACCAGGTTGCCCTCCAGCGGATGACCGATACGGACCCTGGAATAGGCTGCCTTGAGGCGCTCGACTATCTCGTCCTTCACCGACTCATGGGCAATTAACCGGCGCAAGGTGGTGCAGCGCTGCCCGGCGGTGCCCACCGCACCGAACAGGATGCCGCGCACCGCCAGGTCGAGGTCGGCGCTTGGCGCCAGGATCATCGCGTTGTTGCCGCCCAGTTCGAGGATGCAGCGAGCGAAACGCGCCGCCACCCGCGGCGCCACTTCGCGCCCCATGCGAGTGCTGCCGGTGGCGCTGACCAGGGCGACGCGACGGTCGTCCACCAGCGCTTCGCCGGCCTCGCGGTCGCCGATCAGCAATTGGCTCAGGTGCGCCGGCGCATCGCCGCCGAAGGCCCGCGCGGCACGCTCGAACAGCGCCTGGCAGGCCAGTGCGGTGAGGGGGGTCTTCTCCGAAGGCTTCCAGACCACGGAATTGCCGCAGACCAGCGCCAGCGCGGTATTCCACGACCACACCGCGACTGGGAAGTTGAACGCGCTGATCACGCCTACCACGCCCAGCGGGTGCCAGGTCTCGCGCATGTGGTGGCCGGGACGCTCGGATGCGATGGTAAGACCGTACAACTGGCGCGAGAGGCCCACCGCGAAGTCGCAGATATCGATCATTTCCTGGACTTCGCCGAGGCCTTCCTGGGTGATCTTGCCCGCCTCCCAGGACACCAGTTCGCCGAGTTCGGCCTTGTGCCGACGCAATTCCTCGCCGAACAGCCGCACCAGTTCACCACGGCGCGGCGCCGGCACCTGGCGCCAGGCACGGAACGCCTGTTCGGCGCGCTCGACCTTGGCGGCAACGGCGGCGCGCCCCTCCAGTGGCACCGCAGCCAGGCGACTGCCGTCGATGGGGGTATGCACGGCAAGCTCGCCATCGCGAAAAGCATTGGGGTCGAGGCCGAGACTGCGCAGCAATCCGTCGATCATGTGAGGTTCTCCTGGCTGTTCGTTTCCGCTCGTTTTAGTCGGTTTGCCCGGGAGCGACAAACGACCTTTATTCGCCACGTCATTCCGAGTTTTCATACTGGCTCCGAGCTGTCGCGATCCGCCGTCTTTCCCGTACCATGCACGCCTTCGCCGGCCAGCCCTCGCCTACCCGACATGGACAAGAAAAAGCTGTTGCGCCTGATCACGGAAAAGCTCGCCGCGGACCTGGAAGTCGCCGTCCGCGCCGCGCAGACCGCCCATGAGACGGCAACCCACGAAGAGAACGTCGCCGAGAACAAGTACGACACCCTCGGCCTGGAGGCGGCCTACCTGGCCGCCGGGCAGTCGCGCCGGGTCGAGGAGATCCGCCAGGCGCTGGGCCTGTACCGCAATCTGGTGCTGCGCGATTTCGACGAGGAACAGGGCATCCAGCTCACCGCGCTGGTCACCCTGCTGAACGCCGACGGCAGCCGGCGAACAGTGTTCCTCGGCCCCGAGGCGGCCGGGCTGAAGATCGATTGCGAAGGTCGCGAGGTGTTGGTCATCACGCCTCGCTCGCCACTGGGTCAGAGCCTGGTCGGCAGGCACCCGGGCGACGAGACCGGGGCGAAGGACTCCCCCCTTGCGGTGGAAATCCTCGCCGTCGACTGAGGCTACTGCTGCGGCGCACCGCAGGCGCCGCAGAACTTCGCGCCCGCCGCGAGATCGGCGCTGCAGGCGATACAGCGCAGCGGCGCCAGGGCGCCGCCGCAGCCCTGGCAGAATCGTGCCGTCGCCGCATTCGCGGTGCGGCAGGCGGGACAGGCCATTCCCACCGCGACTGGCGCCGGCGGATAGCCGCCCTGACCGCGGTGATGACCGCCGCCGTGATGACCACCGCCCTGTCCATGATGACGCCCACCCATCAACAACCGTTCGAAGAACCCCATGGCACAACCCTCTCGTCTGGATCTGACGGCTTCCAGTGAAAAGGCTGTAGCCACTACAGGGTCAATGGCGCGGAAACATCGGGAAACTCAAGTCCGCTTCACCACAGCGGCAACGCGTAGCTGACGATCAGCCGGGTCTCGTCGATGTCGTTGCCGAAATCGCTGCGGAAGGTGCCGTTGCGCAACTTGATCCCCAGGTTCTTCAACGGCCCCGATTGCACCAGGTAGGCGATATCGGTGTCCCGCTCCCATTCCTTGCCGCGCCCACCGCCGTCCAGAAGGTCGATGTGTTCGCCACGCAGGTAGCGGCTCATGAATGTCAGGCCGGGCAGGCCGATGGCGGCGAAGTCGTAGTCGTAGCGCAACTGCCAGGAGCGCTCGTCCTTGTTGGCGAAATCGCCGATCTGCACGAAGTTGACCAGATACGGATCGGTCCCGGCCAGGTAGGCGAAGCCGCTGTCGCCGGACATGCGCTGGTAGCCGAGGCCGAAGGCGTGGCCGCCCAGGCGATAGGTGAACAGCGCATTCAGCGCGCGATTGTCGACGCGGCTGCCGCCCTCGTCGGTGGAACGCGCCCAGCGGATGTCGGACTTCAGCGACTGGTCATCGGCGAGCGGCAAGAGGTGCTGCACGCCGAGATAATGCTGGCGGTAGAAATCCTCCAGGTTGGCGTAGTGGTAGCTGCTGCTCAGGCGCTCGCTCCAGCGGTAGGTACCGCCGGCGAAGTCGAAGCGGTCGCTGCCGGGGTGCCGGCCCGCCAGTACGTTGCGCTTGTTGCCGCGGGTGATGCCGAGGTCTTCGGCGTTGGTCGAGTCGCGCTGCTTGACCTGGCGCAACTGGCCGAACTGCAGCGCCAGCCCGTCGATCTCGTTCACTTCCAGCAGTCCACCCTGGAAGGTTTGCGGGTGCAGGCGCGTGTCGTTGAACTGCACCACCGGCAGCCTGGGCATCAGGCTGCCGATCTTCAGCGTACTGTGCGAGACCCGTAGCTTGGCGGTCAGGCCCAGGCTGGAATAGTCGTGGGCGGCGCGCCGGTGGCTCGTCGAATACGGCAACAGACCACTACCGGATCGCTCTGGCGAGGAGTCCAGCCTGACGCCCAGCAGGCCCAGCGCATCGACGCCCAGGCCGAAGAGCCCCTCGGTGTAGCCGGACTCGTAGCGCAACAGGAAACCCTGCGCCCACTCCTCCGAATAGGACTGGCTGGCGCCGGGCTGGCGATAGTCGCGATTGAAATAGAAATTGCGCAGTTCGAGGCCGGCCTTGCCGTCGGCGAAAAACTCCGCCTGGGCGAACGACGGCAGCAACACCAGCCCCGCGGCCAGCATCGGAACGGGAAGAATTTTCATTGTTGTTGTCTCTTCGTCGTCAGTGGATAGACACGGCGCCGCGGCCACTCCCTGCCGCGACCGCCGTGGCGGAGCGGATCAGACCCCGGCGAGCATGCCCTCCAGGCGTTGACGCACCAGTTGGCGCGCCTGCTCGACGATGTCCCTGAGCAACTCGGCGCAGGCCGGTTCGTCGTCGATCAGGCCCTGGACCATGCCGGCCGACCAGATCCCCAGGTCGGTATCGCCCTGCTGGTACACCTGGCGACCGCGCTGGCCGCTGACCAGCGCGGCGATATCGGCGTAGCCGGCGCCGCCGCGTGCCTCGATCGCCAGTACTTCCTGGCTGATCGCGTTGCGCGCCACCCGCGCGGTATTGCGCAGGGAACGCATGATCAGGTCGGTGGAACGCTCGTCGGCCGCACGGATCGCCGCCTTCACCGCAGGGTGTATCGGACATTCGCGAGTGGCCAGGAAGCGCGTGCCCATGTTGATCGCGTCGGCACCCAGCGCCAGCGCCGCGACCAGGCCACGTCCATCGGCGAAACCGCCGGAGGCGATGATCGGCACGCGTAGCCGGTTGGCCGCGGCCGGCAGCAACACCAGGCCGGGGATGTCGTCCTCGCCCGGGTGGCCGGCACACTCGAAGCCGTCGATGGAGACGGCGTCCACACCGAGTCGCTCGGCCTTGAGCGCATGGCGCACGGCGGTGCACTTGTGGATCACCTTGACGCCGTGTCGACGGAATTCGGCGATGTGCTCGCCGGGGTCGTTGCCGGCGGTTTCGACGACGGGGATTCCCGCCTCGATGATGGCTGCACGATATTCGGCATAGGGCACCGGCTTCTGCGTCGGCAGCAAGGTCAGGTTGACCCCGAACGGCCGATCGGTCAGCTCGCGGCAGCGTGCAATCTCCGCAGCCAGTGCCTCCGGGCTCGGCTGGGTCAACGCCGACAGCGTCGCCAGGCCACCGGCGTTGGCCACCGCCGCAGCCATCTCGGCACGGCCGACCCACTGCATACCGCCCTGCATGATCGGGTGTTCGACGCCGAAGGTCTCGGTGAAACGGGTCCTGAACACGCCCATGGATTGCCTCCTCGGTCAGATCGGGTCCCAGGAGAACACGTCCGGGCTGCGCGCCAGGTCCATGAAGCTGCCGCGCAACGCCGGCATGCCGTGCTCGGCGATGCTCTCCGGGGTCCAGCCGCGCTCGCTATGCACACTGCGCAGCGGCCGGCTCTGACTCATCAGGAAGAGTTCGTGGTGACGCGCGGCGAACACCTGGCCGGTGACCTCGCGGGCGGCGTCGGACGCCAGGTAGACGGCCAGCGGCGCGTTCTTCTCGGGGGTCATGCGCTGCAGCTTGTCGACGCGGGCCTTCTGCTCCGGGGTTTCGGCCGGAATCGAGTCGGTCATCCGGCTCCAGGCGAACGGCGCGATGCAATTCGAACGCACGTTGTAGCGCTGCATGTCGAGGGCGATGGATTTGCTCAAGGCGACGATGCCCAGCTTGGCCGCGGAATAATTGGCCTGGCCGAAGTTGCCGATCAGCCCGGAAGTGCTGGTCATGTGTACGAAGGCGCCGGCCTGCTGGGTACGGAAGCGTTCGGCGGCGGCCCGGCTGACGAAGAAGCTGCCGTTGAGATGGACATTGATCACCGACAGCCAGTCGTCGGCGCTCATCTTGTGGAAGATCGCATCGCGCAGGATGCCAGCGTTGTTCACCACGATATCCAGACGCCCGAAACCGTCCATGGCGCATTCGACGATACGCCGCGCGCTGTCCCAGTCGGCGACGCTGTCGGTGTTGATCAGGCCTTCGCCGCCTCGCTGGCGGATCAGGCCAAGGGTCTCTTCGGCCGGCGAGGCCGACCCGCCCTCGCCCTGTAGCGATACGCCGATATCGTTGATCACCACCCGTGCCCCGGAATCGGCCAGGGCCAGGGCGATCTCGCGGCCGATGCCGCCGCCCGCGCCGGTAACGATCGCGACCTTGCCTTCATTGAGTCTGCTACTCATGGGTAATCCTCTTCGTCCCGTGGATGTCGTTCGGTTGCGCTCAGCCCGGCAGGCCGAGGACGCTCTTGGCCAGGATGTTGCGCTGGATTTCGTTGCTGCCGCCGTAGATGGTGGTCGGCCGCGACTGGATGAAGATCCCCGCCGGATGCAGCTCGGGGTCTTCGGCGAAGGGCTGTAGCAGGGCCGAGTCCTCCCCGGCGACCTCCAGGCCCAGCTCGCTGATGCGCTGGAACAGTTCGGACTGGAAGATCTTCAGCATGGATACCTCCGGGCCGAGCCTCTCCCCACGCCGCAGGCGTTCGGCGAAACGCTCGTAGAGCGCCTTGTGGCTGTCCAGGTCCATGCTCAGCGCGGCGAAACGGCGCGCGAACAGAGGGTCGTGCCACAGTCCCAGGTGCCGGGCCAGGCGCTCCAGGCGCTGGAGGGCGAAGGTGGACTGCTTGGGCGAACCGAGGAAGATCCGCTCGAAACCGAGCAGCGCCTTGGCCATGCTCCAGCCCTGGTTGATTTCGCCGACCAGGCTGTCGTAGGGCACCCGCACGTCGTTGAAAAACACTTCGCAGAACTCGCCGTGCAGCTCCAGGTTGAGGATCGGCCGCACCTCGATGCCCGGGCTGTCCATCGGCACCAGCAGGAAGCTGATGCCGTGCTGCGCCTTGGCGCTGCGCTCGGTGCGGACCAGCAGGAAGATCCAATTGGCCTCAGAGCCCATGGTGGTCCAGGTCTTCTGTCCGTTGATCACCCACTCGCCGTTTTCCAGGCGCGCCTCGGTGCGCAGGCTGGCCAGGTCGGAGCCGGCGTTGGGCTCGCTGTAGCCCTGGCACCAGATGTCTTCGCCGCTGAGAATGCGCGGCAGAAAGCGCGCCCGTTGCGCCTCGTCGCCATAGCGGATCAACAATGGGCCGAGCATGGTCACGCCGCTGTCGGGCAGGCGCGCGCAGCCGTACTCCTCCATTTCCTCCATCATGATCAGTTGCTTGCCGGCGCTCAGCCCCATGCCGCCGTACTCCCTGGGCCAGCCGGGACACAGCCAGCCCTGGCGCGACAACAGCAGGTACCACTCGCGGGTTTCCTCGCGCCCCAGGCGACGGGGCGGATTGCGGATGCGCTGCGGATAGTTGGCGGCGATCCACTCACGGACCATCAGGCGAAAGGCGTTGTCGTCGAGATTGTCGTAGTCGGTCATCTCAGTTTCCTCTGAATACGGGGGGACGCTTGGCGAGAAAGGCCGCCTTGCCCTCGGCGTGGTCGGCGCTGAGAAACAACTGGCTCTGCAACTCGCCCTCCCGCTCCAGCAATAGGTCAAGGCCCTCGGCGAGCAACGCCTTGGTCATCGCCAGGGGCAACGGCGCCTGCTGCTCCACCCGCCCGGCCAGTTCCAGCGCCATCGCCAAGGCGCCGCCAGCGGCGCAGAGGCGGTCGGCCAGGCCGATGCGCAGTGCCTCCTCGGCCTCTACCACCTGGCCGAACATCAGGATCTGCCGTGCCCGCCCCCAACCGATGCGCGCCGGCAAGGTATGCAACTGGCCAAGGTCGGCGAGCAGCCCGACCTTGCCGAAGCCGGCGGCGAAGCGGGCGCCGGCGCCGCAAACGATGCTGTCGCAGGCCAGCGCCACGGACAGCCCGGCTCCCACCGCCCAGCCCTCGACCGCGGCGATCAGCGGCTTGCCCATGCGCACCATCTGCCGCACCAGCCGCGCGTTGTCCTGCATTCGCGCCCTGCCGGCGGCCAACTCGGTCACCCGCATGTCGCCCAGGTCGCCGCCGGCGCAGAACACCTCTTCGCCACCGGTCAGCAGCACGCTGCGGATCGATGGGTCGCATTCGGCCGCCTCCAGGGCCCGCAGCAATTCCATGCGCAGCGCCGGCGACAGTGCGTTGCGCCGGGCCGGGTTGTCGAAGCGCAGCAGGCGCACCGTGCCGCGCGTTTCCTGCAACAAACCGCTCATCAGGCCACCTCCCGCTGTAGCAGCGCGGCGTAGCGCGCCTTGTGGAACGCCAGTGAGCCGTGGGCATTGAGCAGTACCATGGCGCGGCGCAGGAACAGGCCGATGTCCGCCTCGTCGGTGTAGCCAATGCCGCCGTGCAACTGGATGGCCTGGCGGGTCACCAGCAGAGCCGCTTCCGAGGCCCGTACCCGAGCGCTGGAGACCTGCCGCTGGCGCTCGCTTTCCGACGCCCCGGCATCGATCGCGGCGGCAGCCTGCTCGACCATGGAGCGCGACAGTTCGATCTGGATCCTCAGGTCGACCATGCGGTGCTGCAGCGCCTGGAAACTGCCGATCTCGCGGCCGAACTGGCGACGTACCTTGAGGTACTCCAGGGTTCGCTCGAAGGCGCCATCCATCAGTCCGACCAGATAGGCCGCGCAGGCCAGCCCTGCCTCGTCCAGAACCTGTTCCGTTACCTCGCCGGACAACCACCGTGCCGGCGCATCGCGGAAACGCAGGCGCGCCAGGTGAGCGCCATCCTGGGTCGCCTCGCAGAGCAGTTCCACGCCATCGGCATCGCGCTCGACCAGCGCCAGGCCCTGCTCGCAGGCCACCAGCCAGGCATCGGCGGCGCCAGCCAGATGTACGTGAGCGACTTCGCCGTGCAGCCGCCCTTCCTGCATACGAGGGCGCCGCCGCCCATCGCGGTAGGCGATGCCCGCCGGCAGGACCAGCCGCTCAGCGGCCAGCAACGCAACGCGCTCGTCTTCCGGCAGCAGCGGCGCCACCAGCCCGGCCTCGATCAGCGGCTCGGGCAGCAGGCCGCGCCCCAGCGCCTCCAGCAACGCCGCGTATTCGCTCATGCCCAGGCCGCTGCCGCCCAACGCTTCATCCAGGCGCAGCGCCGGCCAGCCCATGGCGCAGACCTCGCGCCAGGCCTGGCGGTCCACCCCGCTACCGGTGAAACGACCGCGGCGCACGCGGCTCAGGTCGCCGTCGCGCGGCACCAGCGAAGCCGCGCTGTCGCGGATCATCCGCAGACGCTGCTCGCGCTCGCCGGCCCACTCATCTTGCTCACTCATCTGTTCGCCCTCCTGTCGATACGCCGTCCGCCCGTCCGTCATCTGCACGGGCGGCGCCGGCTTGTCCGCGCGGAGCGACCGCGCAGGCCGTGGTCCGGACGCGCGACGGATGGCTCCGCTGCCGCGCCGCCGGAACTCCGCTACGGCTTAGCCGCGCGGTACCTGAAGCTGCCCGAGGCCATGGCGATGACCTCGCCGTCCTCGTTGCAGATTTCCGCCGTGCAGAAGCAGATCGTGCGGGTCCGTCGCACTACCCTGCCAACCGCACGAAGCTCGCCGCGGGCGCTCCCCATGAAGTGGGTAGCCATGTCGATGGTCACCATCGAGCAGTCCGGCAGGCAGGCACGGATCGCCTGGGCCATGGCGGCGTCCAGCACCGACATCAACACCCCGCCGTGGAACTGTTGCAGGTAGTTCATCAGTTCCGGGCGATGCCCCAAGCGCACCCGCGCCATCCCGTCGGCATCGGTCCAGCGCTCGAGGCCGATGAACTCCTGGAAGCTGGCGGGCCGCTGCTCCGCCGCTGGCTGTCGTGGAAAAGAACTCATGGATGTGCACTCCTTCCGCAGGATCAGGCCTTGGCCGCGCGCCGCTCGGCGGTATCCACGGCACTGCCCGGCGCTTGCCGTCGGGAAGCGCTCTCGGCATCGCGGGACTCGCGGTTCGGGTCGTAGAGCCGGTCCGCAATGAACAGCGCCGGGATCAGCCCGGTGAGCACGTAGGTGATGCCCATCACCAGGAAACCCGCGCCGATCGACACGTGGGTGGCCAGCAGGCCGATGCCGGCGGGCGCCACCGCCGCGCCGATACGCCCCAGGTTGTAGGCGGTGCCCACCGCCGAGCCGCGGACGCGGGTGGAGAAGCTCTCGGTCATGTAGGTTGCCAGCACCCCGACCGGAACGCCGTAGATGAAGCCGAAGGTGATGAGGATCCAGAGGATGTTGGAGGGCGAGTGGTAGAACACGATCAACGGCATGAAGGCGGCGCTGCCGATGGCCCCGGCGGCGAAGGTCAGGCGCCGGCCGAAGAGATCGGCGCAGACACCGGCGGCGACCTTGCCGAGGATCATCGCGCTGTAGGTGCCGACCATGTAGCCGGTCATCGACTTGAAGTTCATCCCCAACTCGCTCTCCAGGTAGGACGGCATCCAGTTGTTGGTGCCGTAGTAGCCGAACAGCAGGAAGCAGGAGGTGAGGCTCCAGAGCAGGAACATGCCGCGCGTTTCCGGATCGCCCAGCATCCGTCCCAGCGGGCCGGCGCCGCCAGCCTCGGCGTGGCTCTGCGGAGCCGCGCCGGGACGCTGGCGCCCGGCCTGGGCCGCGAGCCAGGACGGCGACTCCGGCACCCAGGGCCGCAGGGCCAGGCAGACCAACGCCGGCGCCACGGCGGTGAAGAACAAGGTGCGCCAGCCGAACTCGGGGATGATCTGCCCCGCCAGCAGGGTCGCCACCAGGTAGCCCACGGTCCAGCCGGCCTGCATGGCGGCGAGGATGGTGGTGCGGTACCTGGTTCCGACGCACTCGGACATCAGGATGTTGCAGGCGACGAACAGCGAGCCGAGGCCGAGCGAGGCGACGAAGCGGATCAGCGCGAACTGCCAGTAGTTCTGGGTCAGCCCCAGCAACGCGGTACCGATGGAGAACAGCACGATGGTCCAGGTCACCACTCGCACCCGGCCGAAGCGGTCGCAGCACCAGCCGCCATAGATACCGCCGACGGCCATGCCGGCGAGAGTCAGGCTGCCGAGGGAGCCGGCTTCGAAGTTGCTCAGGCCGAATTCGGCCTTCAGGCTGTTGAGGCTGTAGGCCAGGAACATCAGGTCGACGCCGTCGGCGAGCAGGCCGAGGAAGCAGAAGACGAAGGCGATCAGCATGGTGCGCCGGGAAATGGCCGGCGCCGGGTTCGGGGAAAGCGCGGTTGCATTCATTATTCTTGTTCTCGCAAGCAGGATTTCGGTTGATCTTCACGGCAGCCCGACGGTCGTTCCCTCGCGCCACCGCCCTTCGCTTCAGTCCGGCCGCTCTGGCGGCGGACCTACCCGGCCGTTGTCCAGCACCACCACATCGCGCTCGACGACGCGAGTGCGGAACGAGCCGTCGCTCCACATCTCGGTACGCAAGGTCTCGCCGGGAAACACCGGAGCCGAGAAACGCACCTGCAGATGTCCCAGTTGCTCCGCGCGGTAGTCGGCGAGCCCGCGCAACACCGCGTGGAATGCCACGCCGAGGGTGCACAGGCCATGCAGGATCGGCCGCGGGAAGCCGGCCCGCAGCGCTGCCGCGGGCTCCGCGTGGAGCGGGTTGTCGTCGCCGTTGAGGCGGTAGTACAGGGCCTGCTCCGGACGGGTCGGCAGGTCGAGTCGCAGGTCGGGTGACCGTTCAGGCAAGCGATGCGGCGTTTCCGGCACCTGCCGGGAACCACCGAAGCCGCCGTCGCCGCGAAGGAAGGTGGTGCTGCGGGCGACAGCCAGCACCTCGCCGCTGAGCGCATCGCTGAGCACCTTCTCGCTGTAGAGCAGCGCGCCCTTGTCGGCGCCCTTGTCTACCAGACCGGTGACCCGGGTCCGACCGATCACCTCGCCTTCCGCCGGCAACGGCCGCCGCCACTCCAGGCGCTGCTCGCCGTGAACCAGGCGCAGCGCGTCCACGCCAGTCGCCGGATTGCCCAGCCAGAAGCCCGGATGACCGAGCACCAGGGCCATGCACGGCAATGCCTGGAGATCGCGGCACGGATCGACGTAGACCAGTTGGCGCTCGTCCAGCGGGTCGCCGCCCAGACCGAGGGTCAATGCATAGAAGGCGCTGTCGCGCCGGCTGTAGCGCTGGCGTACTTCGGGGATCGGGTAGTTCAGGAGCACCTCAGGATCGAGCGCCATCGGCCACCTCCTCGACTTCCAGCACCGCATCCACCGCCCAGGCGCCCTGGCCCTCCGGCAAGGCGATGACCGGGTTGAGGTCCACCGAGCGCAAGCGCTCTCCCGCCTCCCAGGCGAACCGCGAGAGATTCGACAGCAGCCGTGCCAGCGCCGCGACGTCGGCCCGCGGCCGGCCACGCGCGCCGAGCAGGAGCGGCGCGCCTCTGATGCTACGGATCATCGCCTCGGCTTCGTCGACCTCGAACGGGCAGCGGCGGAACACCACGTCCTGCAGCACCTCGACGAAGATCCCGCCCAGGCCGAACAGCGCCACCGGGCCGAACAGCGGATCGCGCTGGATCCCCATGAAGCACTCCACCCCACCCTGCAGCTGACGCGCCACCAGGACGCCATCGAGACGCGCCTGCGGCGCCTTCTCGGCGGCCCGGCGCAGGAGCAGTTGGAAACCGGCGCGTACCGCGTCCGCATCGCTTACGCCAAGCAGCACGCCGCCGATTTCCGACTTGTGCTGGATGTCCGCCGAGGCGAGCTTCAGCACCACCGGGTATCCGATGCCCTCGGCGAAGGCAACCGCCTCTTCGGCACTGCCCAGCACCGCCTCGGCGGCGGACTCGATACCGGCGCGCGCCAGCAGGCGCTTGGCCTCGGCTTCGCCGGGCGTGGAGGCGGGCAACTGTAGCCCGCCGGCAGGCCGGCGCAGGCGCAACGGCCGGGCGAAGGCTTCGCCGAGCCGCCCCATGGCCTGGATCGCCACTACCGCCCGGGTGGGGTCTTCGAACAGTGCGAAGCCGGCCTCCTCGTAGGGTGCCAGCTCCTCCCCCTCGCCCATCACCGAGACCACGAACAGACGCTCGGGATAAGCCTCCTTGATCCGCCGGAACTGCTCGGCCAGACGCGCGCCGATGGAGGCGGCGGTGCCGGCCTGGGTGAAGAAGGCGAGCAGCGAACGGTAGCCACCGTCGACCACCATCGACTCGGTAAAGTCGCGCACCAGCGTCAGGTCGTTCAGGGCCTGCGCGGTGCAGTCCACCGGGTTGATCGGCGAAGCGAAGGACAGCCGTGCCTTCAGCCGCTCCTGGGCCATGTCCGGCATCGGCGGCATCGGCAGGCCGACTTCCTCGGCGACATCGCTGACGATGATCCCGGCGCCGCCGCTGACGGTGATCATGCCGAGGCTGTTGCCCACCGGATAGATACGCCGGGTGGCGAGGTAGGCGATGTCCATCAGTTCCTCGGTGGTCCTGGCGCGGATCACCGCATAGTCGCCCAGCACGGCGTCCAGCACCTTGTCGTCGCCGGCCAGCGAAGCGGTGTGGGACAGCGCCGCGCGGCTACCCAGGGCGCTGCGCCCGACCTTGTGCAGGATCACCGGCTTGCCGGCGCGATGCGCGGCCTCCAGGGCGGCGAGGAAGCTGTCGACGTTGCGGATGGATTCGGCGTAGGCCATCACCACGTCGATCTCCGGCGACTCCACCAGCCAACCGATGCTGTCGCCCAGGGTGACGTCGGCCTCGTTACCGGTGGCCACGCAGATAGGGGTTCCCAGGCGCCGCTGGCGCGCCATGCCGAGCAGGTGCGCGCCGTAGGCACCGGACTGGGTGGCGATGCCTACCCGGCCGGGCAGCGGTACGCCACGTTCCAGGCTGGTGGAGAAGAACGCGTAATAACCCAGGTTACTGTTGAACGCGCCGAGCGCATTCGGACCGAGCAGGCGCATACCGTGCTCGCGGGCAGCGGCTACCACCGCATCCTGCATCGCCGCGCCGGCCTCGCCGACCTCGCTGAATCCGGAAGAGAACACGATGGCACTGCGCGCCCCCTGGCGGCCCAGCGCCCGGACGGTCTCCAGCACCTGAGGCGCAGGCACCGCGACAATGGCCACGTCCGGTGCCTGCGGCAGCTCCGCAACGCTGGCGAAGGCCGGCAGCCCCTGGATTTCAGCACGATTCGGATTGACCGGGAGGATTTGCCCGGCATAGCCATGGCGCAGCATGTAGGCGATGGGACGGCCACCGATGCGGGTCGGGTCGCTGGAAGCGCCGATCACCGCGACCGAGCGTGGTTCGATCAATGGAGTAAGACTGGCGAAACGGGGAGCGTCGATGAGCTGTTGCGAGTGGTTCGCTGACATGGGTTCACCTGATCCGTTTGTCTGTGGCCGGCACGACAACCTTCTCGCGGGCGAGCGCGCCCGCGGGACGCCGCCACGGCAGCGCCCGGAAGGCCTGTCGGCCAGGGGTCTAGAGCGTGTCGCCGGTGCCGAGCAACGCGGTTACCTGGCTGGACAGCGTGCCGCCGTTGCCGTGCAGCAACGCCACGTCGGCCTTGGCCAACTGCCGCTCGCCGGCCTGGCGGCGGAGCTGGGTCACCGCCTCGATGATCAGGAACATCCCGTACATCCCCGGATGCACGCAGGACAGCCCGCCACCGTTGGTGTTCACCGCCAGCTCGCCGCCGGGCGCGATGCGTCCGCCCTGGACGAATGGGCCGCCCTCGCCCTTGGCGCAGAAACCCAGGTCCTCGAGGAACAGCAGGGTGTTGATGGTAAAGGCGTCGTAGAGCATCACCAGGTCGATGTCGGCGTGCCGCACACCGGCCATCTGCATGGCTCGCGGAGCGCTTTCCGAGGCCGCCGTCACGGTGAGGTCGGGCATCGACACGATCGAGCGATGCCACTGCGCTCCGGCCGCGCCAAGGAAGTACACCGGCGCATTGGGCAAGTCGCGGGCGCGCTCGGCGCGCACCACCACGCAGGCGCCACCGCCGTCGGTGACCAGGCAGCAGTCGGCGGCACTCAGCGGGTCGCTGACCATCCGCGCGGCAAGGACGTCATCGACGCTCAACGGCCCGCGGGCGAACGCCTCGGGATTCAGGTTGGCCCATTGCCGGGCAGAGACCGCCACCTCGGCGAGCTGCTCGCGTGTGGTGCCGTACTGGTGCATGTGCCGGCTGGCCGCCAGGGCATAGGCGGTGATCGGGTGGCGCGGCTTGTAGGGCGTCTCGTGCCATTGTGGCTCGCTCATCGATACCAGGCGGCCGCCGGCGGTTCGCTGGTTGGAGCCGTAGCAGATCAGCGCAGCGTCGCAGAGACCGGCCTCCAGTGCCAAAGTGGCCTGCAGCAGGTGCAGCTCGAAACTGGAGCCGCCGATATTGGTGCCATCCACGAATTTCGGGCGGATGCCGAGGTATTCGGCGACCGACAAGGTGGGAAAGGCATGGGAGCTGGTGGCGGCGAAGATCGCGTCGATGTCGGAAAGCTTCAGGCCGGCATCGGCAATGGCCTTGAGCGACGCCTGGCCGAGCAGTTCGATGGCGCTGTAGCCCGGCGCCTCGCCGACGCCTGCGCTACCGATGCCGACGATGGCGGTCTTGCCACGGATGGCCGCGCTCATGGTCGTCCCTCCTGGTGGGGAACGAACACCACGACATTGGCACCGTCCTGCTCGACGATGCGCGCCTGCACACGGGTGCCGATCGGCAGGCTCTCGTGCCCGTCGATCCGCGACATCATGCGCACGCCCTCGTCCAGGTCGACCAGCGCGACATTGTGATTGCCGCCGCGGGAGCGATTGACAGTGATCGCGTAGAGCGTACCCAGGCCGCTGGCGGGAACCCACTCGAGATCAGTCTCGCCGCTACCCGGCACCAACTGGCGCGGGTAGAACACATGGCGACCGCTGGAACGGCTGCGCTGCAACATGAAACGGCCCTGGGCGAGAAACGCAAGGTACTGCGCCTCAGGTCCCGGAGTACTGCCATCGGGAAGATCTGCCACGAGGTTTCTCCTTTGTTCTTGTCGACCTTTGCTGCAAAGTGCATCGCGCTGGACGCCGAACCGGATACTGCTTCCGTCCCCGGTTGTACGTTCCGGAAGGCCAGAATATATTCACTATCGTGAATGTCAATCACAATACTGAATGAAAAGAGGAAAAATGACCAAGGACGCCACAACCAAAGGCACCAGCAGCAAAGATGTCGGCGCGGTAGTGAACGCCATTCAGATACTTCGCCACCTAGCCCACGCCGACGGACCGCAAGGCGTGGCCGCCATCGCTCGCGCCACCGGCATCAGCCCGAGCAGCGCCTTCAATATCCTGCGCACCCTGAGCAACGAACGGCTGACCTCCTTCGACGATGCGGGCAAGACCTACCAACTGGGCCTTGGCCTGTCGGAACTGGCCGTAGGATTCGTCGGACGCAGCTATGCCGACCTGATCCAGCCAGAGCTGGAGCGACTGAGCCTTGCCCACCACATCCTCATCGCCCTGTGGCAAGTCACCGACGATGCGCACATCCGCGTCATCGCCCTTGCCGCACCGCCCGTCGCCCACGTCAACGTCGCCGTCGGCACGCGCCTGCCGGAACTGGTCGGCGCCGCCGGGCGTTGCATTGCCGGCCTGCGCGAACTGCCGGAGGACGAACTGCGCCGCCGACTGACCCGCGTGCGCTGGGAAAATCCGCCGAGCTTCGAGCGCTACCAGGCCGAAGCGACCGAGGCCGTCGAGCGCGGCTGGGCTATCGACCAGGAACACCTCTACCGCGGCGTGAGCATGGTCGCCAGCGCCATCACCGACCGCGACGGACAACCGCGCTTCGCCATCTCCGCGATCGGCATCAGCGCCCAGCACCAGCCCGACGACCTGGAACGGATCGGCACCAGCCTGCGGGATACCGCGCGCTTCGTGAGCCGCGCGCTATTTCCCCAGGGCGAGGCACTGAAGGAGAAATCCTGAAATGGCATTCAACCCATTGAAAGATTAGCCGGCCAGCCGTCATCGACCCTCGACGCCGGTACCACCTTTCAACCCGAGGACCGGCAGATAACGGAGAAAGCGCCAGAATCGCTTCAGCGTCACCCGGTCCCACGCCCTCAGCGGCACCGAGCGGAACAACTGCCAGGCATATCGCCCATCCTGGACAACAGCCTTCTTCAGCGCCTTGTTCAGGATCAGTTGCCGGGCCCGGCGATAATTCGGGTGAGCCCGATAAGGCTCAATGGCTTGCATATCCGCCTCGTAATTGAGCTTGTACCTGCCGGACAGACCGCTTCCATGCCGGCGATAACGCCCCATGTAGGCCGGCAGTCGATGAATTTCATAGCCCTGCGCCGCGATCCTTAGGGTGATCTGGAAATCCTGCACGCGAATCGACGGGTCGAAGAAATCCGCCCGCTTCATCGCTTCCATGCGGTAGAGCGCCGTCAGCGGCATGACCACCAGGGTCTCGGCCAATGCTGCATCGAACCCCCAACGCTCCACACACCCCTCGCTGAAACCGTCTCGCGCCACTTCGTTACCAGCACTGTCGATACAGATATTGAAACCGCCCACGCACCCGACCTCGGGGTGCGCAAGCAAGTAGTCGACGCGCGTGTCGAGCGCTCCAGGCAGGAGAATGTCGTCCAGGTCGGGAGTCATCACGAACTCGCCCCGCGCATGACGCAAACCGTGATTGAGCGCGTCGCTCACCCCTCGGTTAGCCTGGCGGTAGAGCTGGAAGCCGTGACGCTCGCGGAGCATGGCGAGACGCTCATAGGTGTCGTCCGTGGATCCGTCATCCACCACGATCAACTCGAGATTGGGATAGCCCTGCGCGTAGATGCTGGCGATCGCCTCGTCCAGATACTTCGAGATATTGAAACAGGCGCAAACGACGGAAACGAGCGGACGCATTTCTTCCTCCCCAGCCCCGGATCCGGGACTCGGCACAAACCGATAACCTGGCTGCCCGTCGGAAGGAAACCGTGCCATGCAGCTCGGCCACACATCCGCGGCGCCTTCAAGCGCCGGGATACTATACTAAGAAGAACCGCACCGACCATCGAAACCGGCAGGTCGCCCGACCCGGCGCTCGAAGGACAGAAAATCGGAAGCGGTGGAGAAATGCGCGCTCAGCGCACCCACGAAACCCAGGCAGAGCGGGACGACCACCCAGAGAAGAAGGAAGGGCCCGCAGCATTCCTAGGAAAGCTGCACGACCTGGCCGGCACCCGAAACCATGGCACGGCTTTTTCGCCCGCCCCGCAGAGGGGATGCCCGAACGCTCGCCAGAAAAGACAAAGCCCCCGGAACGCCAGGCATTCCAGGAGCTTTGCTCATATGTAATGGCGGAGAGATAGGGATTTGAACCCTAGGAGCCATTGCTGACTCAACGGATTTCGAATCCGTCCCGTTCGACCACTCCGGCATCTCTCCGTGCGGCGCGCATGATACCAGCTTGTACGAAGAACGCGAAGCTTTCTTGAAGATTTTTTCGCGTTCTTTCAGATGGTTGCGCGCGTTAGGAGGTTAAAGCGGCACGCCCAGGCGCTTGGCTACCTCTTCGTAGGCTTCGATCACATCGCCGAGGCCCTGGCGGAAGCGGTCCTTGTCCATCTTCTTGCGGGTTTCCTTGTCCCACAGACGGCAGCCGTCCGGGCTAAACTCATCGCCGAGGACAATCTGGCCATGGAACAGGCCGAACTCCAGCTTGAAGTCCACCAGCAGCAGACCGGCGTCGTCGAACAGCTTGTTCAGCACTTCATTGACCTTGAAGGAATAGGTCTTCATCTGCGCCAGCTGCTCGGGAGTGGCCCAGCCGAAGGCCTGGACGTGGGATTCGTTGATGAACGGATCGCCCAGGGCGTCGTTCTTCAGGAACAACTCGAAGGTGGGAGGAGTCAGGGCGATGCCCTCTTCCACGCCGAGGCGACGCACCAGGCTGCCGGCGGCAAAATTGCGCACCACGCACTCGACCGGGATCATGTCGAGCTTCTTCACCAGGCACTCGGTATCCGACAGCAGCTTGTCGAACTGGGTCGGAATGCCGGCAGCTTCCAGCTTCTGCATGATGAAGGCGTTGAACTTGTTGTTCACCGCGCCCTTGCGATCGAGCTGTTCGATGCGCTTGCCGTCGAAGGCGGAGGTGTCGTTGCGGAACAGCAGGATGAGACGATCGGCATCGTCGGTCTGGTAAACCGACTTGGCTTTGCCGCGGTAGAGTTCTTCGCGTTTTTCCATGATGGGCTCCGCTTACGGGTAATAGGGCCTAGGCGATCTCGCGCCAATCCAGGCCTGAATGCTGATCGGCCACCTGCAGCCAGCCCGGATCGCACCCGAGGGTGTCGACGAAGGTTTGCCGGGCCAGCTGCGGCGAGTTGTTCTTTTCGCTGAGATGGGCCAGCACCAGGTGCTGCATGCGACCCCAATCCAGCTGCTTCACCAGTTCTGCGGACTGATGGTTGTTCAAGTGCCCTCGCGAACCGCCTACGCGGGCCTTGAGAAAATAGGGATACGGGCCACCGGCAAGCATCGTGCTGTCGTGGTTGGCCTCGACCACCAGAGCATCCACCGCACGATAGCACTCCAGCACCTCGGCCGTGGCCACTCCCAGATCGGTGAGCATGCCGAAGCGCCGCTGTCCGTCGGACAGCACGAACTGGGTAGGCTCGCGGGCGTCGTGCGAGACGCCAACCACCTGCACTTCCAGCCCGCGGATCGCCAGGCGCTGGCCGGCCCTCAACAGCTCGACGGGGTGCACCGGGCGGCGCATGCCGCTCAGGGTACCCGCACTGAGATAGACCGGGATTTGGTAATGCCGCGCCAGCAGTTCGACGCCATGGATGTGATCGGCGTGTTCGTGCGTGACCAGGATCGCGTCCAGCTGCGCGGGACTCAGCCCCAGGCGCGCCAGACGCTTGATGATTTCACGCAGCGGGAAGCCGCAATCGATCAGTATCCGGGTGTCAGAACTGCTCACCAAGGCCGAATTGCCCCGGCTTCCGCTGCCCAGAACCGCGAACCGCATTGCGCATGCTCTCCTGGAGTTTTTCCAGTACGTTTTGCGCGACATCGGCCGGCGCAGAGGTGTTGATGTCCTTGTCGACGGTGACCTGCACGGCGTCGCTGACGGTGGTCAGGCGGACCTGGTAGCGCTGCGCCTTGGCGTCTTCCTCTTCCTTGGTCTTCTCGCCGCCGCCGAACAGGCGACTGAAGAACCCGGGCTTGTCTTCGTCGGGCTTCTTCGCCCCTTCGGCGATGTTCACGTAGTACACGCCAAGGCTGCGGTTGAGGTCGTCGACGCGGATATCGGCGTTATCCAGGGCACGCCCGACACTGACCCAGGAGCGGTCGAAGTCGGATTGCAAGGTCAGCACCGGGTTGCCGCTGCCGTCCTTGCTCAACTCGAAGGTGCCGGGCGTGTCGTAGATCGAGTTGGCTGCCAGCAGGGAGACCGAGCCGCCCTGCTCGGCGCTGCGCGCCATGCTCGCGACCATCTCGTCGAGCAGCGCCGCGTCGAGGCTCGGCGCCACCGACTTGCTCGGCCAGCTCGGGCTGCTGGTGTCACCGGCGGCGCGGGTCTGGCTGAGCACGTAGACCTCGCTGGTATTGCTTTGCACGCCGGGCTCGATACGCACCCGAACCCGTGCCTGGCCGTCCGGCTCGACACCGCTCACGCGGCTGCTAAGGCGGCGTGCCAGCGGCGCGGAAAGCTGCGACAGCGATTGCCAGTCGGAACTGAACTCGCCGGTCTGCGGGCGCTCGTCGGCGATGCGGAAACCGTTCTCCTCGAAGAACTGCCGGGCCACCGGCCAGACTTCCGCCGGCGGACGCTGGGCCACGACCCAGCGGCTATCGCCGCTGCGCTGCAGGCTGTAGTCGCTGATGTCGCCGGCGTTGGCCAGCGGCTGCGGACGCGGAACCTCGTACTCACCCTCTTTTTCGTGGGTGGTGGCGACGTTCAGCGGAATCGGCAGCAGCGGATCGAGCGGCTTGCTGTGCACCCCTTCGGGCAATTGCATGGGAGGCGTCTCGCGGGCGCCGAGGTAGTCGTCGCCGCGGTCGCGGAAATAGCCCTCCGGCCCCCACAGCCAGCCGCAGCCGGAAGTGTTGCCGATAACCAGGGCGAGGGCGGTCAGTCCAGCCAGTCGCTTCATTGCGTGGAGCTCCTTGATCAAGCCAATACGCCGGTCTGGCGCATGGCCTGACGCAGCGGCTCGTGGCAACGCGGGCTGAGCCAGGTCAGGGGCAGGCGGATGCCCTCGGGGATCAGACCCATCTCATGCAGGGCCCACTTCACCGGAATGGGGTTGGATTCGATGAACAACGCCTTGTGCAGCGGCATCAGGCGGTCGTTGATGGCGCGCGCGGCAGCGGCGTCGCCGCGCATGGCGGCGGCGCACAGGTCGCTCATGGCGCGCGGCGCGACGTTGGCGGTCACCGAGATGTTGCCCTTGCCACCCAGCAGCATCAGCTCGACGGCAGTGGCGTCGTCGCCGGAATAGACGAGGAAGTCCTTGCCGACGCGCTCGATGACTTCCTTGGCGCGTTGCAGGTCGCCGGTGGCCTCCTTGATGCCGATGATGTTCGGCACCTTGGACAGGCGCTCGACGGTCTCCGGAAGCATGTCACAGGAGGTACGCCCGGGCACGTTGTAGAGGATCTGCGGGATCGCAACGGCTTCGGCGATATGGCGGAAGTGCTGGTACATGCCTTCCTGGGTCGGCTTGTTGTAGTACGGCGTCACCAGCAGGCAGGCGTCGGCGCCGCCGCTTTTCGCGGCCTCGGTCAGCGCCACCGCCTCGCGGGTGGAGTTGGCGCCGGTGCCGGCGATCACCGGGATGCGGCCCTTGACCTGGTCGACCACGCGACGGATCACCTGGATGTGCTCTTCCACGTCCAGCGTGGCCGATTCACCGGTGGTGCCGACGGCGACGATGGCGTTGGTGCCTTCCTGCAAGTGGAAGTCCACCAGCTTGGCGAGGCTGTCCCAGTCCAGTCGACCCTGAGCATCGAAGGGGGTGACCAGTGCCACCATACTGCCCGCAATCATGCAACCGCTCCTGCCGCGAAATTAAAGCGGTAATGGTACTGTCGGCGGCAGGCCTTGCACAAGACGAGCGCCACCTCGTCGGAAGCCGCTGACAGGCGGCAGACGTTTCCCTCGGCGGCGCTTTTCGCTACCCTTCCCGCTTTAGGTACGGCCCGTGCCGCCAGCGTATTCCAGGAAAGTTGAATGTCCACCAGCCAACCCCGCGAACAATTCCTTCTGATCAGCGCCCTCGGCCCCAATCCGATGGAGCTGACCACCCTGCTCTGCCGCGCCTGCGTCGAGAGCCGCTGCGCCGTGGTCAGCAGCCGCCTGACCCGCCACGGAGAGTTCAGCGCCCTGGTGCTGCAGATCTCCGGAAGCTGGGATGCCCTCGCCCGCCTCGAGGGCAGCCTGCCGGCCCTCACCAAGCGCGGCGACATCACCCTCAGCATGACCCGCAGCAACGCCCACGTGACCCGCGCCCAGGCGTTGCCTTACGTGGCCTATGTCAGCGCGGTGTATCGCCCGGACATCCTCAACGAACTCTGCCAGTTCTTCATCGACCACAACATCGAGCTGGAGAACCTGACCTGCGACACCTACCAGGCGCCGCACACCAACACCACCATGCTCAACGCCACGATTACCGTGACGCTGCCCGCCGGCACCCAGATCAGCTGGCTGCGCGACCAGTTCCTGGACTTCGCCGACGCCCTGAACCTGGATGCCCTGATCGAACCCTGGCGCCCCCAACACCCCTGAGGAGCCGAGCCATGCCGGTCGCAATCGACAAACCCGTACCCGACTTCACCGCCCCCGCAACCAGCGGCAAGGAGGTGACCCTGTCCGCGCTGAAGGGCAAGCAGGTCGTCCTGTATTTCTACCCGAAGGACAGCACCCCCGGTTGCACCACCGAGGGCCAGGGCTTCCGCGACCAGTACGCGGCGTTCCAGAAGGCCAATACCGAGGTCTTCGGCATCTCCCGCGACGGCCTGAAGTCCCACGAGAACTTCAAGTGCAAACAGGAATTCCCCTTCGAGCTGATCAGCGACAAGGATGAAGCGGTCTGCCAGCTGTTCGACGTGATCAAGCTGAAGAAGCTCTACGGCAAGGAATACATGGGCGTCGACCGCAGCACCTTCCTGATCGACAGGGACGGCGTACTGCGCCAGGAGTGGCGCGGCGTGAAGGTGCCCGGGCATGTCGACGCGGTTCTCGCCGCCGCCCAGGCGCTCAACGGCGCCTGAGCCCCGCCCCGAAAAAAAAGGCCGCATCCGCGGCCTTTTGCATTTTTCATGCGGCCGATGCTATCGCGTGGCTGCCGGAGTCTCGGGAAGGTCCTTGGGCCAGGCATCCAGCACCGCTTTCACCAGGGTCGCCAGGGGGATCGCGAAGAACACGCCCCAGAAGCCCCAGAGCCCGCCGAACAGCAACACCGCGCAGATGATCGCCACCGGGTGCAGGTTCACCGCCTCGGAGAACAGCAGCGGCACCAGCACGTTGCCATCCAGCGCCTGGATGATCGCGTGGGCCACCATCAGGTAGATGAACTGGTCGCTCCAGCCCCACTGGAAGAAGGCGATCATCGCCACCGGTACGCTCACCACCACCGCGCCGATGTACGGCACCACCACCGACAGGCCGACCAGCAGGGCCAGCAGCGCTGCGTAGTTGAGCCCCAGGTAGGCGAAGGCGATGTAGGTCACCGCGCCGGTAATGACGATCTCGATGACCTTGCCGCGAATGTAATTGGCGATCTGCTGGTTCATCTCGGCCCAGACCTGTTTCATCAGCCCGCGCTCGCGCGGCAGGTAGCGGTGGAACCAGGTATGGAAGCGCTTCTTGTCCTTGAGGAAGAAGAACACCAGGATCGGCACCAGCACCAGGTAGATCATGACGTTCACCACCACCGGCAGGCTGGCCAGCGACGAGGTCAGCGCCCACTGGCCGATCTGGCCGAATTCGCCGCGCGCGGTCTCGATGGCCTTGAGCACCTGCTCCTCGCTGATCAGGCTGGGATAGCGCTCGGGCAGCATCAGCAGCACGCTCTGCCATTCGCCGAGCATCCGCGGCAGTTCGTTGAACAGGGTGAACAATTGCTGCCAGAGCAGCGGCAGCAGGACCACCAGGAACAGCGCCAGCAAGCCGAGGAACAAGCTGTAGACCAGCCACACGGCGAACAGGTGCGGCACCCGGAAGCGTTCCAGCATGCCGACCACGCCCTGGATCAGGAAGGCGATCACCATCGCCGCCAGTACCGGCGCGAGCATCCCGCCGAAGGCGAGGATGACGCTGAAGCCGAGCACCAGCATGATCGCCAGCACCACGGCCTCCTCGTCGGAGAAGTAGCGCTGCATCCAGTCGCGTAACACCTTGATCATCGGAAATCCTGAATCGGAACGGCGAAAGCTCCGCTAACGCTTGCGCAGCCAGTATCGATAGACGCCTTCGGCGGCCTCTTCGCGCAGCAGTTCATGGCCGGCGAGCTGGGCGAAGGCCCGGAAGTCTCGCTGCGACCCGGCATCGGTGGCGATCACCTTGAGCACCCCGCCGCTGGGCAGGCGGTTCAGCTCCAGCTTGGCCTTTAGCAGGGGCAGCGGACAATTGAGACCACTGGCATCCAGCTCCGCGTCACATACCAGGGGGGATGAATCGTTATCCGTCATGACAGCCTCTCCCGAAGGGCCGACAAGCATACCCAAGCCTATCCGCCGCTGGCCAGTTGAAACGGCGCTCGAAGTCCAACAGCTTCGGGTCTCGGGCAGATACCTAGGCAGTGCCGATAACCAACGGCTAAAGTAAGGCCTTTGCCAACCTGAGCCTCCTGCATGAATGTACTGCGCCCTGCCCTGTTGACGCTCGCCTGCATGCTCGCTTCACCGGTCATGTCGGACGATCTGCCCTCCCTGGGCGACGCATCTTCCTCGATCGTTTCGCCGGAGCAGGAGTTCCAGCTGGGCCGCGCCTGGCTGAGCATGCTGCGCAACCAGGTCGATGCGATCTCCGACCCGCAGCTCAAGGACTTCGTCGAAAGCAGCGTCTACCGGCTGGCCGAAACCAGCGACCTGCAGGACCACCGGCTGGCCTTCATCCTCATCCGCGACGCACAGATCAACGCCTTCGCCGCGCCCGGCGGCGTGATCGGGGTCAACGGCGGGCTACTGCTCAACGCCCAGACCGAAGGCGAGTATGCCGCGGTGCTGGCCCACGAGCTCGGCCACCTGATCCAGCGCCACTTCGCCCGCGGCATCGAGGCACAGCAGCGCATGCAACTGCCGGTGATGGCAGCGATGCTCGCCGGCATCGTCGCCGCGGCCGCCGGCGCAGGGGATGCGGGTATCGCGGCGATCGCCGGGACCCAGGCGGCGGCGATCCAGAACCAGTTGCGCTTTTCCCGGCAGAACGAGCAGGAAGCCGACCGCGTCGGCGTCACCAACATGGTTCGCGCCGGTTACGATCCGCGCTCGATGCCGAACATGTTCGAGCGCCTGGCGCGGCAGTATCGCTACGACGGCAAGCCGCCGGAGTTCCTCCTCACCCACCCGGTCACCGAATCGCGTATCGCCGACACCCGCAACCGCGCCGAACAGTATCCCCAGGGCGGCAAGGAAGACAGCCTGCGCTACCAGCAGATGCGCGCGCGCACTCAGTTGCTCTTCGAGGAAACCCCGGGGATGGCCGGCAAGCGCTTCCGCGCCATGCTCAACGACAATCCCAAGCTGGATGCCGCGCGCTACGGACTGGCCATCTCGCAGACGCGCATCGGCCAGCTCAACGATGCCCGTGACAACCTCAGGCAATTGCTGGCGAAGGCACCCAACGACGTGGCCTACAACCTGGCCCAGGTCGAGTTGGACATCACCGCCAACCGCCTGCCGGATGCCGACCAGCGGTTGAAGAAGATGCTCGCCCAGTTCCCCAGCAGCTACCCGCTGAAACAGGTGCGCGCCGACCTGATGCTGAAGATGAGCAAGCCGCAGGAATCGGAGAAGATCCTCGACGACCTGAGCAAGGCGCGGCCGCTGGACCCGGATGTCTGGAACCGCCTGGCCGAGGTGCGCAGCCTGACCAACAACGCCATCGGCGTGCACCAGGCCCGGGCCGAGTACCTGTCTCTGACCGGCGACTACCAGGCCGCCATCGAGCAGCTCGATTTCGCCAAGCGCCGCGCTGGCGGCAACTTCCAACTGGCTGCGCGACTCGACGCCCGCCAGCAGGAAATTCGCCAGCAGGAAAAGATGGTCAAGGAAATGTTCCGCTGAACGGCGTATCCGAGGAAAAACGCCCGGCGATGCTCGTCGAAACAGGGGGTTGGGCGAACAACCGCACCGCGCTTACTCGCCCTACGCAGCGGGACGCCCTCGCCAGGTTCAGGCGTTCCCGGCCTGGCGCAGGCGCGCGGCCTGGGTGAAGTCGAGCATGCGCTTGAGCGGACGGACCGCCCGCGGGATCAACGCCGGGTCGACGAAGATTTCCCCGCTGCCCTCGCGCAGGCAGGCCAGGGTCCGCTCGAGCGTGTTCATCGCCATCCACGGGCAGTGCGCGCAACTGCGGCAGGCGGCGCCGTTGCCGGCGGTGGGGGCCTCGATGAAATCCTTGTCCGGGCACAGCTGCTGCATCTTGTAGAAGATGCCGCGATCGGTGGCGACGATGAAGGTCTTGTTCGGCAGGGTCTGCGCGGCCTTGATCAACTGGCTGGTCGAGCCCACGGCATCGGCCAGCGCGACCACGCTTTCCGGCGATTCGGGGTGGACCAGGATGGCGGCGTCAGGGTAGAGCGCCTTCATGTCTTCCAACTGCTTGGCCTTGAACTCCTCGTGGACGATGCAGGCGCCGTCCCAGAGCAGCATGTCGGCCCCCGTCTCGCGCTGGATGTAGCGTCCCAGGTGCTGGTCCGGTGCCCAGAGGATAGGCTCGCCGTTGTCCATCAGGTGTTCGACGATCTCCACCGCGCAACTGGAGGTCACGACCCAGTCGGCGCGTGCCTTCACCGCCGCGGAGGTGTTCGCATAGACCACCACGGTCCGTTCCGGATGCTGGTCGCAGAATGCCGAGAATTCATCCACCGGGCAGCCCAGGTCGAGCGAGCAGGTCGCTTCGAGGGTCGGCATCAGCACGCGCTTCTCAGGGTTGAGGATCTTCGCCGTCTCGCCCATGAAGCGCACCCCAGCCACGACCACCGTCTGCGCCGGATGCTGGTTGCCGAAACGGGCCATCTCCAGCGAATCGGATACGCAACCGCCGGTCTCCTCGGCCAACGCCTGGATCACCGGATCGCAGTAGTAATGCGCCACCAGTACCGCGTTCTGCGCCTTCAGTTCGGCCGCGATCGCCGCGCGATGCTCGGCGCTCTCCTGCTCGCTCAACACGCGGGGTTGCTTGGCGGCCAGGTGGGCCTGGACCAGGAGTCGTTCGGAAATGTGCGTCATAGTCGCTACACCTGAAGGCGCAACAGCGCGTCTCTCGATTTTATACCCGGCGGCAGGCTGGACCGCCGGGAGCTGACGATTGCAGGTTTCGGGCACGGCACCGCGACACCCTCGAGCGAAGCTCGGGGTATCCGCCTGCAAGGCCGCGGATTCTAACCGCATAGGTCGCGCCAGGGCCATCCCGGCGTCCGTACCGGCCTGGCCGGTGGCTACGCTAACAAAAGACATAGGTTTCGGTCGTTAGACCTACGCGACATAATTTTTTCGTTTCTTAGAACCGTCCCTAGCTCGGCTCGCTCCACGACCGAACACGACATGCCGGCATACCAGCGTTAATACTTTGGTATTAGGCACTTGGTATTAGCGTTAAATAACCGGTAAATATCCGGATTTTCTTTTCGTCGAATTTACGAGCAATATGAAACATATTTCGTTGAAATAAGCTCTTCTTTCACATAATTATAAAAATATCCTGAAACAGAGCCGTCATCCCTCACCTCCAAAACGACGACTCCCCGTGCCGTGCGCCCGCCGCGCAGAAAGCGAGCCGGCGGCCGATTCCACCCTCGCACGCCAGCCCTTGCGCTTCACTGACCGACGGGAGGTTTCCCCGATGAAAACGTCATCCAGAAGACAAGTTGAAACACTCGGGCGCTATCTATCGAGTCCTCGACGCTTCTTCCACAGTAGCGGCAACCTGACCCGATCAAGGGAAGCGGCACGCGCCACCCAATAAAAGGAATAAGGGATGCCTATTCATAACCTGAATCACGTGAACATGTTCCTCCAGGTCATCGCCTCCGGTTCGATTTCCTCCGCTGCGCGGATCCTGCGCAAGTCGCACACCGCGGTCAGCTCGGCGGTCAGCAACCTGGAAATCGACCTGTGCGTGGAGCTGGTCCGTCGGGACGGCTACAAGGTCGAACCCACCGAGCAGGCGCTTCGCCTGATCCCTTACATGCGCAGCCTGCTGAACTACCAGCAGCTGATCGGCGACATCGCCTTCAATCTCAACAAGGGTCCGCGCAATCTCCGGGTGCTGCTGGACACCGCCATCCCGCCGTCGTTCTGCGATACGGTGAGCAGCGTACTGCTCGACGATTTCAACATGGTCAGCCTGATACGCACCTCGCCCGCCGATAGCCTGGCGACGATCAAGCAGGACAACGCGGAAATCGATATCGCCATCACCATCGACGAGGAACTGAAGATCTCCCGCTTCAACCAGTGCGTGCTCGGCTACACCAAGGCGTTCGTCGTCGCCCATCCGCAGCACCCGTTGTGCAATGCCTCCCTGCACAGCATCGCGAGCCTGGCCAATTACCGGCAGATCAGCCTCGGCAGCCGCTCCGGGCAGCATTCGAACCTGCTGCGGCCGGTCAGCGACAAGGTGCTCTTCGTGGAAAACTTCGACGACATGCTGCGTCTGGTGGAAGCCGGCGTCGGATGGGGCATCGCGCCGCATTATTTCGTCGAGGAACGCCTGCGCAACGGTACCCTGGCAGTCCTCAGCGAACTCTACGAACCGGGCGGCATCGACACCAAGGTGTATTGCTACTACAACACCGCGCTGGAATCCGAGCGCAGCTTCCTGCGCTTTCTCGAAAGCGCCCGCCAGCGCCTGCGCGAACTGGGCCGCCAGCGTTTCGACGATGCGCCGGCCTGGCAACCGAGCATCGTCGAAACGGTGCAGCGCCGCTCAGGCCCGAAGGCGCTCGCGTACCGCCAGCGCGCCGCACCAGAGTAGAGCGTTCTCCAGCAGACGCTGGCCGTGGGTGGTGAGAATCGACTCGGGATGGAACTGCAAGCCCAGCTGTCGATTGCGCGGATCGGCCATCGCCATGATCTCACCATCGGCATCGGCCAGGCAGTCGAAACCTTCCGGCAGGCGACTGACCACCAGCGAGTGGTAGCGCGCGACGCGCAGGTCAGCGATGCCGTCGAACAGCGGGTGATGCTGATCGAAACGCAGGGACGTGCTCTTGCCATGCAGCGGTTTCCTCGCCTCGCCCACCGCGCCACCGGCGGCCAGCGCCAGCGCCTGGTGGCCGAGGCAGACGCCGAGCACCGGCAAGCGCCCGCGGGCCCAGGCGAGCAATTCCAGCATGCAGCCGGCGTCTTCCGGCCGACCGGGCCCCGGCGACAGCACCAGCAGTTCGCAACCGTCGGCCAGCAATGCCGCCTGGATCGTCGGCAACGGCGTATCGTTGCGCATCACCCGGACCTCCGCGCCGAGCAGGCAGAACTGCTCAACCAGGTTGTAGGTGAAGGAATCGAAGTTATCCAACAGCGTGATGCGCATCGCGCTCTCCCCTTTCGCGTTCGGCAGCGGCCACGGCGGTCAGCACCGCCAGCGCCTTGTTGCGGGTTTCCTCGGCCTCCAGCCGTGGATCCGAATCCAGCACCACGCCGGCGCCTGCCCGGACCCGCGCGATACCTTCGCGGACCTCGGCGGAGCGGATGACGATGCTGGTATCGAGGTTGCCGGCGCTGTCGAGAATGCCGATCGCGCCACCGTAGCTGCCGCGATAGCCATCCTCGTACTGCCGCAGCAACTGCATGGCACGGACCTTCGGCGCACCGACCAGGGTGCCCATGTTCAGGCAGGCACGGTAGGCATGCAGCGCATCCAGTTCGCCATGCAGTTCGCCAGCCACGCGCGAGACCAGGTGCATCACGTGGCTGTAGCGATCCACCTTGAGCATGTCGCGCACCTGCCGCGTACCGCTGCGGCAGACCCGCGCCAGATCGTTGCGCGCCAGGTCGACCAGCATCATGTGCTCGGCGATCTCCTTGGCGTCCAGGCGCAACTCCGCTTCCAGGCGATTGTCCAGTTCCGCATCGATGGCGCCCCGGGCATCGCGTCCGCGCGGGCGAGTGCCGGCAATGGGGTAGAGTTCCACCTCGCGACTCTCCGCGTCGTACTTCAATGCCGACTCCGGCGAAGCGCCGAACAGGCAGAAGTCCCCCGCATCGAGGAAGAAGCGGTACGGGCTGGGGTTGCGCAGGCACAACTGGCGATAGGCCCGCCAGGGGTCCGCGCACGGCATGCTGAAGCTGCGCGACGGTACGATCTGGAACACGTCGCCGGCCCTCACGTGGGCCTGCAGGCGCTCCACCTGGCGAGCAAAGCTCGCATCGTCCAGGTCGACCTGGTAGTTGCCGGCCCGTACGCCTGCCACCGGCGACTCGGAAGCCTCCTCCACGGCGCCATGGAATTCGTCGGCACACTGGCGCAGGCTGGCGGCCAACCTGTCGTGCCCGGCCGGATCGTGGACGAACGCCTGCAGCGAAGTCCGGCGCGCCAGGTGATCGATATCCAGCAGCAACTCCGGCACCAGGAACAGGTAGTCCGGGCAATGCCGCGCAGGTTCGGCCGGCGCCGGCAAGGGTTCGAACTGCTCGGCCAGGTCGAAACTGAACAGGCCGCCCAGCAGCGCAGGCTCCTCCGCGTCGCCCAGCGTTCCGAGCACGCGGCGCAGCGCCTCCAGGCTGGACAGGCCATGCAGGCGTCGCCACTCGTCCGCCTGCGACTCTTCCTGGGGGAAGCGCCAGTGCAGGGTGTCGCCGTCACGCAAGCAGGTGACCTGGGCCGGACAGGCCTCGCTCAACGGTGCCAGCAAGGCGCGTCCATTGGCGTTCAACGCCCGCAGCACTACATCGCGCCCCCAGCACTCGATGCGCAGGCAGCTGGAAAGGATCGCCACGCTACGCCGCGCAGCCTTGCTGTCCACGTCGAAGCAGTCGAACAGCATCCGGTTGGCGCCGGCCATGCGCCAGATCGACAGCGCCTCCGGCACCAGCGTGCGGTACTCCAGACTTTCTTCCAGTCGATAGCCAACCCCGCTCACGAGCCATCTCCCCGCGCCCATGGGCGACTGGCCTGCGCGACGCTAGCGCGCAACGGCATGTTCATCATCGATAACCCCCTTTTCCCCCAATTGCGACCGCTGCCGTCGGCGGCGATCGCCGCAATGGATGTCCCGCCTCAGTCCAGAGGCAGCGCCTGGCGGGAGAGAATCTCCAGCATCCGGCGCATGCTCCCCAGGTGCAGTTCGCCGGGCAGGAAGTCGACGCTCTGCCCACCCCAGGCGCGGTGCAGCTCCTCGCTCAGTTCGTCGAGGGACTCGCCCATGGACTGGCGCCAGAGCAACCGCCGGCACAGGCGCAGACACTCGGTATAGGCCGACTCGGCCCCATCCGCGGCCAGCCGCCCCCGCAGCAGGCCGCCGTGTCCCGGGATCAGTTGCAGCAGGGTCGGCAGACGCTGCAGACGTTCCAGGGACTCCAGGTAAGCCTCCATGTCGTCGAACACCAGCGGCCGCCACACCCCCTCTGCCTCGTCGAACTCGCCCAGGGCATCGCCGCAGAACAGGCGTCGGCGTCGCACGTCGTAGAAAACCACGTGATCGTCGCTGTGGCCGTGGGCCTCTATGACCTGCAGGCGATGCCGCGGTCCCAGCTCCAGCCACTCGCCGTCGGCCACCGCGCGAACCGGCAGAGCGTCCCAGGCACAGGCCTCGGGCAACCGCTGCTCCGCACGCAACAGTTGCCGGTTCAAGCGCTCGACCACCCGCACCGCGCTTTCCGACTTCCAGGCCTGGCAGGTCCGCTCGGACGCCAGGACCTGTACGTTCGGCAGCCGCGGACACAGGTAGGGCAGCAGGCCGCAGTGGTCGTAGTGCTTGTGGGTGATCAGCCAGTAGTGCACCTGGGACGGATCGGCGACCCAGCGGCACAGGTCCGCCCAAACCAATTCGGCATCCCGGCTGATCCCTCCTTCAACCAGCGCCCAGCTCGCCTCACCGAGACGCAGCAGAAACACCGGCACCTGGACGTCCCCCAACAGGCACAGGTCATCATCCAGTTGACCGGGAGCCGAAAGCCTCAACATGGCCGGTTCACCTCCTCAGGTTTACGGTACAGCGCCGCGCCCCAGGTCGCGCCGGAACCGTAGGTCAGGACCAGCACCCGCTGTCCGGGCTGGATGTCCGGCCAGAACATCGCCAGCGTGACCGGGGTCGAGGCCGAAGCCATGTTGCCCAGACGATCCACGGTCACCGCGAACTTGTGCTGGGGAATGCCCAGTTGCTCCTGCACCGCATCGAGGATGCGCAGGTTCGGTTGATGGCAGATCACATGGTCGATGTCGTCCAAGGTCAGCTCATGGGCCACGAGCATTTCGCCGGCGATCCGTACCAGGGTCTGGCTGGCATGCTCGAACATCGGCCGGCCGCGCATGAGGAACTCGCCCCCGCCCTCGCGCAGGACGTTCTCATCGAGGAAGGTCGGCGAGGCACTACCCGGCGCCGCGGTCATCAGCAGGTCGAAGTAGTTGCCGTCGGCGCCCAGGCGCAGGTCCAGCAGTCCGTCTTCGAGACTCTCGCCGGCGCTGACCACCACCGCGCCGGCACCGTCGCCGAGCAGGATCGACAGGTTGCGGCCGCGGTCCGAACAGTCCATGCGCTTGGACAGCACCTCGCCGCAGACCACCAGGACATGCCGTGCCAGCCCGGCGAGGATCTGCCCGCGAGCCATCTGCAAGCCGTACAGCAACCCGCTGCACTGTGCCCGGATATCCAGCACCGGGATGTGCCGCAGGCCCAGCAGCGGCTGGATCAGGCAGGCCTGGGACGGGTCGTGGTGGTCCGGCGACAGGGTGTTCACCAGCAACAGGTCGATGTCCTCCGGCAGCAGCCCGGCAGCCTCGATGGCCTGGCGCGCCGCCGGTACCATCAGCGCGCTGACCGCCTGTTCCGGCTCGACGTGATAGCGGGTGCGTACGCCGGTGCGTTCAACGATGAACTCATCCGACGTGTTGATGCGCCCTACCAGGTCATGATTGCTGACCTGGCGTTTCGGCAGGCTGAAACCCAGCCCGGCCAGGATCGGATTACCCATGTACAGCCCTCCTCGGACACCGTGGTTCAACATGGCGATGCCTCAGCACACCAGCACCTCGCCCAATTGCCAGACCTGGGCGGCGAAACCCCAGCCGGTGGCTGCGCCGGCCATGACGATACGATCGCCGGGGCGGATCTTGCCCTCGCGCAGGCCGGTCATCAGGGTGTACGGGATGGAAACGGAGATCATCACGCCGGTATCGCCCATCGTCAGCTGGTACTGCTCCGGACGGGCACCGATGCCCTCGGCCCAGGCCTTGACCAGGAACGGCGCTGGCTGGTGGAAGACGAAATAATCGATGTCATCGCTGCCCAGGCCGGCCTTTTCCAACGCCCGGCGCATCGCGATCGGCACGTTGGTCGGGACGAAGCTGGCCATCTTGTTCTGGCCGTCGCTGAACAACGAGAAATACAGCCGCGGCTTGGCCTCGCCGGTCGGGTTTTCCGGCAGGCGCCAGCGACCGGTGGCCACTTCATAGAACGTGGCGTCGCTGTGTTCGGCCGAAGCCAGCAGATCGCAGCTGTCGTCGTCGCCGCGGGTCAGCAGGGCCACCGCGCAGCCATCGGCGAACAGGGTCGAGGTACGCGAGGTGAAGTCGAGCAGGTTGGAGATGTACTCGCTGCACACCACCAGCACTTTCTCGGCCTTGCCCTGGCGGATCATGCTCGCTGCCAGGCGCAGGTTGAGCAGGAAGCTGGCGCACTCCATCTGCGAATCCAATGGCAGCGCCCGGCTCAGGCCGAGCTGCTTGGACAGCACGTTGGCCATGCGCGGATAGAGACGCCCGCGCAGGTCCGGCAGGACATCGCCGGCGTCGGTCATGATCGGCGAGGAAGCCGAACAGATCAGCATGTCCACGCTATCCGGCGCAGTATCGCTGCTGCGCAGCAGGCGCTCGGCGGCCCGGACCACCAGGCTGAACTCGTTCTCGCCGTTCCGCGGGTCGAAATAGCCCCGCCGATTGACGCCCCAGAATTGCCACCAAGACTCGCTGAGGTCCGGTACCGCAGCGAACACCGGATCGTCGTTTTCGTAGCTGCGAGCCGGAAGTTCACAGGTGATCGCTGCCAGTTTGACCTTATGCATGAGCTTCTCCCGCCAGTTCCAGGGTCACGCCCTCCACCACCATGCCGAACGGATCGAAGCTGATCAGCAGCAGTTCATCCAGACGGTCGCGCTGGGCCGCGCGCAGTTGCGACGCCAGTTCGAACGGCCCCAGGCAACGACCATCGGGCCGTCCCTGGCCGAACCATTCCTCGCGCACCCAGTTCAGTTGCGGGAAGTCCCCGGCCAAACGGGTGAATCCGGCGCGTACCGCTTCGGGCAATCCAGGTTGGGCCGGCAGGTTGAGGTGTCCCTTGACGTCGCCTACCTGGCGAATATCGGTATTCAGCGGAATGCTCAGCGGCAGCCATTCCTGCGCCGGATCACCGCCCAGCGCACCGCGACGGAACGCGGCCTTGCCGGTCGGCCGGCAGAGCAGCGCCAGGGCGCCGTCGGCAAGGGCGAAGCCAGACTCGCTGTCCACTTCCAATCCCTGGCTGGATTCGCCGCGCACGACCAGGACGTTGCGATAGCCCTGGTCGCTGGCGAGGGTATCGACCACGTAGAGGGCGCGAGCCAGGCTCGAGTCGGTGAGGTCGAAGACATGGGCGCGATTCGCGCCGAGGATCTTCTGCAACGGATGGCCGATCTTCGGCGCCATGATGTCGCGGTTCTCGATCAGATGGTCGGGAGACAGGGCGAGGCCGACGATCAGGTCGATCTCCTCGGGCTTGACCGCCGCCTCGTCCAGGGCTTCGCGAACCGCCGGCAGCAAGCGCTGCATCAGCATCTCGTCGCCCTGGGCGCGAGGGCGTTCGCCTCCCAGCGGCCCCTCCAGACACACATAGGATGGGGGCAGGTTCACCCCCACAGCCTGAATCAACATGCCCGTTCCTCCGGAAGGTTGTCGTGATAAAGGGTGTCGGCCAGGTGGCGCAGCTCGGCGCGCGCCAACTTGCCGTTGTCGTTGCGCGGCAAGGCCGGCAGCACATGCAATTGGCTAGGCAGCATGTGCGAGGGAATCTGTTCGGCGAGATGCTGGTCGATACGCTGCGCCAGCAGGATCTGGTTGTCGTCCAGCGGAGTGGCCAGGGTGACGAACAGGGTCGGACGCAAGCCGTCGTGCAGCCGGCAGGTAGGAACCAGAACCGCCTCGCTCACTTCCGGCAGATGACGGCAGATCGCCTGCTCGACCTGGGTCGGCACCACCCAGCGGCCATTCACCTTGAACAGATCGTCTTCCCGCCCACAGTGGCGGTAGGCACCCGACTCGTCGCGCTCGAACAGGTCGCCGGTGCGATACCAGCCACCTGCGAAGCGCGCCTGCTGCTCTTCGCTGGCCCGCCAGTAACCCGGACTCAGCCCAGGGCCACGCACCAACAGCACGCCTTGCTGGCCCGCTTCCTCGATAGTGTGTCCTTCGCGGTCCACCAGCCGGCACTCATAGCCAGGCAACGGCAGCCCGGTGCTGTCGGCACGCGCCTGCCCCGGGCGGTTGGCGAGGAACACATGGCCGACCTCGGTAGCCCCGATGCCGTCGCAGATCTCCAGCCCGTGCGCGGCCCAGAATTCGAACTCGCCGCGCGGCAGCGGCGAGCCGGCGGAAAACGCCAGGCGCACGCTGCTCAACAGCGCCCTGGCCTGCGCACGCAGCGAGGCATAGATGGCTGGCACCCCAAACAGGACCCGGGGGCGGAAGGCGACCAGGTTCTCCAGGACCCGCTCCGGGCTCGGCCAGGTATCGTCGAGCAGCGCCGAGGCTCCGCTGAACCAGGGAAAGAACAGGCTGTTGCCCATGCCATAGCCAAAGAACATCTTGGGAATCGAATACAGCCGGTCTCCCGCCTGCAATGCCAGCAACTCCGTAGCGAACGCCCGACAGAATCCGAGCGTGTTGCGCAGGCTGTGCATCACCCCCTTGGGCGCCCCGGTGGAACCCGAGGTGTATTGCAGGAAACAGGCTGCCGCCGGGTCCTGGCGATGGAAGGCACTCCAATCGAGGTCCGCAGGACCGACCAGCGCGTCCAGCGAGAAATCGTCGAGCAAAGGGCGACCGGCGGCCGCACGCAGGGTCAACGGCGCCAAAGGACCGCTCAGCGACGGTGCATCGGCTTCACGTACCACCAGGCTGGCCTGGCAGTCGGCAGCGATATCGGCCAGGGCCTGCTCGCGGGACTTGGGATTGATCACGGTGGGAATGGCGCCGACCGCGATGCAGGCCAGGAACAGGCAGGCCAGCGAAGGTGAGTCGTTCAACGCCAGCACCACGCGATCGCCGGGCTTGAGCAGGCGGGCCAGTTGGCTGGCCTGGGAGAGAATGTAGGTCCGGCATTGCAGCCGGCTGAGAGTCTGGCCCCGATAGTGATAAACGGCGGTATCGGGATCGAAATCGAGGCGGAACAGAACCTCGGTCAGGTTGGCCAATGTGGACATGACAGAACGTTCCCTCTTCAGCGATATGCATCCGGATCAGGAGATACCTGAGCCAGAGCGCTTGCTTTGTCAGGAACGGGAAACTAGCGGCGCTGGGCGAAGCGCGATATTCGGAGTCCGAACGAAAAAGTTTCGGGGAGAAGAACCACGGGCTTCGTAGGCCGCGACAATCGGCGCGATCCAAACCGCGAGAAATTTGGCACACCCACCGGGCTGCGCGGGATCCGAGAACGGCAACCAAGCAAGAAGGGCGGCAGCCTCTTTACGCAAGAGCCCCATCGGCCAGACAAAAACCGTTACAACCCTTGCTCGAGGCCGCGTCCGAACCCATGAGATGGCAAACCAATGACAACCCACTTTGCTCGGCAAATCGCCTCCCAGATCTCACAGTTCGAGGCGCTCGGCCTGGGCTCCACGGGGGCGACGGCATGCCTGGAAGCGAGCGGCCATCCATCGGGCCGATAGCGCTCCACCCCGTCTCGCCTGCCATTTGCAGGCCTCCCTGTTGAAATCCCATTGCGTAGTACACTGGGCGATCCTGCCGAAGAGGACACCTACATGCCCCATAGCTACAGGAAAATGGAATCGCCGGTCGGGACACTGACCCTGGTAGCCAGGGACGATGCCTTTCTGGTCGCGATTCTTTGGCAGCATGAGCGTCCCAACCGAGTACCGCTGGACGAGATGCGCCTCTCCGAGGACAGCTCCCTCCTGGCGGAAACCGAACGCCAGTTGCGGGAATATTTTTCCGGCAAACGTTCCCGGTTCGAACTCCCGCTCGACTTCCAAGGTACCGAATTTCAGAAAAAGGTCTGGTCCGCCCTGCTCACCATTCCATTCGGCGAGACCCGCAGCTATACGGAAATAGCCGTGCAGATCGGCAGCCCCAACGCAGTACGGGCGGTTGGAGCCGCCAACGGACGGAACCCACTGTCCATTGTTGCACCTTGCCATAGGGTGATCGGAGCCTCTGGCGGCCTCACCGGTTTCGCCGGTGGGTTGGCCGCCAAGCAGTGGTTGCTGCGTTTGGAAACCCGAGGCAGGACACCAGACCTGTTGAGCATGATCGAGGACGAGTGAGCTGCCGCTTGCCCTCGCGCCCGGTGTTCACCGGAAAAATCCTCGCCTTTTGACTTGACCCGACTGCAGCGGGGACATTTCAGATCGAGGACCGACGGCAACTGAGCGCAACTCGTTCGTACGTCAGGTCCTTGTTCCTGGGCGGCAACTGATAGTCGACTGAACAGGAGCCATCGCTCCAGCGAATGGACAGGCGCCCCTGGTCCTCGATACCGAACACCAGCAAACGGGACAGGTTGTCGACCATTCCCACGACCCGCTCTTCCTTGTCGTATGCCTGTGCACCGAAGGGAATCTTTCCTCCAGACTCCATGCTCAGGACGAACTGCACCCGCCGACCGGACTCCGCGGAGAAACGCTTGGCAACCACGGCGCCCCGGGTCGGCACGGCCATTTGCGTGCTGTCGCTGATCTCGGTATCGCTTCCAAGGGTATTGGTATCCAGGTTCACCCAGTTGTAACGATAGGGTTGCATGTAGGGGAGCACGGCATAGCCACGGCCGTCGGTGCGAACCGAAGAGTAGCCGTCGAGGCCGACGCCGCCAACCTCCGGAACCTCCACCAGGCCGAACGTTTCCCCCACCGGCTGGCCGAAGGTCACTCCCCCCGGATGCACCACTACCGAACCGCTTGCTCCCAGGTTGATCTGCTTGTTGTCGCGCCCCTGGCTGTAATTGGCGGACAACTTGGCCTTGGACGTGTCCCAACCCAGGCCGACGCTGCCGGAGTTGCCGCCGTCCTTGCTGTAGTTGGCCTGTGCGCTGTAGTTGAACGCATTGGCTTCATCCAGGTATCCGGAGATACCGGTGTTCAGACTCGAATCACCATGCTGTGAACTCACGGCATTGGCATATACCTGACTGGAGCGTGCGCTACCGCCCAAGGGGATGCTGACGGAGGCCGTGAACTGGGTATCGGAGCGCCCGAACGACCCCGTCTCCTGGGTACGGGAAACCGCCAGGCTGTAGCTCGCGCGCTTGATGCCGCTGCTGAAGCCGAACTGCACGCGACGGCTGCTGCCGGGGCGATTCCAATATGTGGTTTCGCCCGCCGTGAGATAGAGCGAACTGCGTCGGAACAGCGTCTGGTTCACCGTCAGGTCTATGCGGCTCTTCTGCCGACTGGAACTTGAGCCATAGAGGTAGCTCTCGTCGGACATGTCGTCGATATGCTGGCTGAGAGTACGGTAGCCTTCCGTGGAATAGCGATAGCCCACCACGGTAAAGCTGGTTTCGGTGGCGTTGATGGTCTTGGAATAGAGAAGCCGCAGACTCTGCCCCTGGTTGCGCCCACCCCGTCGCGTGCGGGACTGGCTATGGGTCACGTCCGCAGAAAGACCGCCCAGGGGCGTGTTGAAGCCGAGGCCCAGGTTGGTGGCATTGTACTTCTCCGCAGCCAGCAGGCCGCCAAAGCCGGTAACCCTGTCGGACAAGCCATACACAGCCGATCCCTGGAGCAGGTTGACCGACGGCTGGCCGTCATTATGGTATTCACCGGCGGCCAGGCCATAGCGCAGGTTCCCCTTGCGGGTCATGACCGGCAGGTAGGAATAGGACTGCTTGAAGGACCGCTGGCGTCCGTCCGCCTCGATGATCTTGACCTCCAGGTCGCCATTGGAGCCGCTGGGATAGATGTCGGTGATCTCGAACGCACCGGGCGGTACGTTGGTGGAATAGATCACGAAGCCATTCTGACTCACCTCGACCGTCGCATTGGTTTCAGCGATACCGCGCACCACCGGGGTATAGCTGATCTCGTTGTCGGGCAGCATGCCGATATCGGATTGCAGTTGCACGCCGCGCATACGCACGCTCTCGAAAGCATCCCCCTGAGCGGAGGTATACAACTCACCGAGGGACAAGGTCCCCTTCAGGGCACGAATGTCACGTTCCACATAGGTACGGTTGCTACTGAACTTGTTGCGCATGCCGGTACCTCCGCTCAGGGAAGAGTCGTTGCGCAGGCGCCAGCCAAACAGGTTGAAGCCGTTGCGCAGACCCAGGTAGCGGTAATCGCTGTTCTGGCCAAAATTGGTGTTGCGCGTGAAGTTGGCCTGGTAGTTGGAAAACAACGCGGTGACGCCGTCATCCCAAAGAGAGGGATCCACATAGCCACGCGAGTGCCGCTGTACATACAGCTGTGGAATGCTGACCAGCAGGGAAAGGCTGTTGACGTCGAACTCTACGGATGCACCGGGGATGAGTTCGGCGACATTCAGGGGCGTATTGTTTTCCAGGTTGGCCGGAATGAGCTTGTCCCGAGTCAGCCGGGCGATATCGACCCCAATCTCCTTGAGCAGGCCCATCCGAATGATCGGGCGAACGCTTCCGGTGTCGGGATCGGCACTGAACACGACATCTTCGCGCCGGATCATGATCTGGTTCAAATGAATGTCGACGCTGTAAGTGCCGGGCGACACCGAGTTGCCGTTCTCGAAATACTTCAGTTCAACGGGCGCCCCGCCCTCGTTGTTCAGGAACTCGGCGTTGAATTCCACCGCGGAAGTTACGGCAGGCAAAGCCAATCCCAAGGCCACGAGACAGGAAGACCTGGAATAGACGGACACCTTGAGGTCGAACCTTTTCCTAAATATGGCCACGCGAATATTCCTTGGACTAATTTCCGACAAACCGGAAAAACCCATCCATAGGGGAAGTTAAGAGCAGCTCTTCTGCCCTTCTGCTCTTCTGAGCTTCAGTCGGATAAGGAGCTGGAATGTTTATCGAGGCCGCCATAGTCATTTACGCTCTGGAACTCGATATTTCCAGAAACGCCGGGGGGAGTTCCCTTGATTTCGAATCGGCGACTCGACTTCGGCGCGACCATGTCGGCATCAACGACATAGGAGGCATTGCCAGCTTTTAATTTCACGTTGGCGAAAGAGACATGAAACGCAGTATCGTTGGAAACTTCGACAACCGACTTACCTCCCTGCCGAACAAGACGCCAGATCAACTTTCCAGGCGCTTCGGCGGAAGTTCCCGACAAGTTATCGGGGCGGTAGAAGACCTTGATACGCTGGCGCAAAGCTATCTGCAACGTATTAGCCGACGCAGATTTTTGCGGAATTTCCTGGACGTTCAGGCGGAATACGGATTCCCTGTCGCTCGGCAAGCCTTCCCCTTGAAACAGGATACGCAGGGTTTGCTGCTTGTTGCCTCCCAAACGACTTAGGGCAGGCGTGATGGCAAACGGGACCTCGCGATTATCTGCCCCATTATCAGCCTCTACCCAGGATTGAATCATCACGTCCTTGGAAGCCTGGTTCCTGACCAGGATTGCAGCCTCCTTGGCAGGCGCCTGCAGAACGACCCGGGTTCCTCCCAGTGTGATTCCCGCATTGGCAAGGGTGGAAAAAAGCAAAAGGATGCCACCCCAGATAACTCTGGAAGAAAATGGATATTTCATGACGAACTCACACCTCATGGAGCGGGGTATATACATACCCCGCCCATGTAGCAGAACTTAGTTGTATTCCAGGGTGAAGGGCAGGGAGCCGTTGGCAACACCTGCCGTAGCGGCCGCAGCGCCAGACTTTACGTAAGCAGCCCGCAGATTCAGATTGGCGCTGTAAAGGGTGATGTCTTGGCCTTCGCCATCTTTTTCAACCCTGGAATTCAAGGGTGCATCAATGGTCTCGTTCGCCGACAGGTTCAGCAGCTTGCCATCGGAACCATAGATGCCAATACCGACGCCAGTGGCAGTGGAGTCTTTACCAAGCTTCAGCAGGCTTTCGTTATGCGAATCGATGCCGGTACCGGACATCGGGTCGAACTTCAGCTTCACGGTGGTCAGACCGGTACCGGTCTTGCCACAGTCCAGGTTCAGATTCAGGCTGGTACCACCAGCGATGCTGCCGCCCGCGGTGCCGCTCAGCGAGTCGATGCTGATCTTGCCGAGGTTTACGTCGATGGTCTGGTTGCCCGCTGCACCGCCAACGGTGGTGCCAGCACCTCCAGTGATGCTGCAAGCGGCCGCGGTGATTTCACCTTTGAAATTGATGGTGCCGTCTGCCGCCATGGCATTGCCGACGACCAGGCTGGCTACTGCGGCAGCCAGAATGCTTTTCATGGAAATGGACACGATTGAGCTTCCTTTTGACAGTGAAAGTGTTGCGATTTTTGAACTCTATAAGAGCCAGCAACATTCTCCGAAAAGCCGAATAGAACGACAACGAAGCACTTCCCAGGCAATCGTGTGAAACTTCCCCAGTGCTTGTATGAAGTTTCCTACAAGCGCCAAAAACCTCGTAGTTAAAAACCCTCCGACACCACAAGCTCGCTGCCACCAACAGCCAAAGACAATGAACGATCCGAAAGAAGCGCCATCAGCTTCGATAGCGCCTCTTATATGGAAGAATGAAAAACCAAGACAAATCAAAGCAAACCCAGCAAGTACCCAATTACCCCATTGCCCCAGCAGCAAACGCGGAGCTTATGGGTTCGAGAAATCCATGCTGGAGAATAGAGGCGATTCAGGCTATGGAGAGACCTGAACAGCTTCTGAAAGTTCTATCCAGCCCGATCTCTAGAGCCTTGCCAATTCGGTTGAGATACTGATTTCGAACGCACTTAGTTTGCCTTCCAATGAAGAGGCCAGATTGGCTATCCGCTCGGAAGACTCCGATGGGTTCTGGCAAGCCTTTTCAAGGCAGGAACAAGACTCGACCAATAGGCTGCTGCCCACCACCCTCGCAGCCCCTTTTATCCTGTGCGCAAGTTCGGCCACTCCTTGCAGGTCTGCGAGTTCAAGCAATTCCGCCAACCGAGTACGATCATCCCGACTGCTGGCCAATAAAGTTTCCAGCAACCGCCGCAATGCAGCCGGCTCGCCGCCGGTAATGGCCTCCAGCGAACGAATGTCGAAAAGACTTTCCATCGGCGATTCCGAACCAAGCGCTTTCATACAGACTCCATCGATATGCTTAAAGGAAGGTCACTGCGCATTGCGCTGTCCCGCCTGCGGGACTCCAGGCATCCGTAGAACGACAAGGCCGTATATGCCGTCCGGGCCAGTTATCCGCAAGCAGCATAAGGGAATTGCCTCCGCCTCTGCCGTCCAAACAGGGGAGCATCGCTTGTTGCGCCTCATCGAACGGCCCCAAACGGCCCTGGAAACGCTCATGGCCGGCACGGAGTCTACCTTTGCCAGCCGACCGCAGCCGGCCCGACCGCTCGTTTCGGGGAGGGAAACTCCTACGGTAAGTCTGTGCGAAGAGGCGTCATCAGTTGCGACCGCCTGAAGGTTCGAAGCGAACCTGGCAGTGGAGCCATCGCTGCGACACGCGAACCTGGGTTACGCGCATGTGTTGGAAAGCGACGGTCGCAACCAGGGTTTGATGAACCACTATTGGCGTGCACAGGCATACGAGGAAGACGCAGGGAACACCTGGTTGAAAACCAGCTCTACAGATCATCGAGCAGCGAGGGTTCTATCTATGGCACAACCATTGGACGGCTCGCACGACGCGGACCACCCGAAGGCCGAAAAAACGGAAGGAAAGGTGCCATCGGTCAGCGATCCCAGGGCGCTTGCCCATCTTCTGGAATTGATACTGTCCACCGCCCAGGCCGGTCTCGCCTTTTCCAAGGACCGCTTCGACATCGGACGCTTTCGCGCGCTCCAGCATGCCGTCGCCGAATTCATCGCCAGCGACCAGGGGGTAGCGTACGAACGGGTCGAGAACTGGATCGCCCTGGACAGCCACTACCCGACCCCGAAACTGGACGTCCGTGCGTTGATCCTCGACTCGCAACAGCGGGTCCTGCTGGTCCGCGAGGCCTCGGATGGTCGCTGGACCCTACCGGGCGGCTGGTGCGACGTAAACGAGTCGCCGGCAGATGCGGTAGTTCGCGAAACCCAGGAAGAGAGCGGACTGGAAGTCCGAGCGATACGCCTGTTGGCATTGCTGGACAAGCACAAGCATCCCCACCCTCCCCAACTGCCGCATGCGTTGAAAGCTTTCTTCTTCTGCCACGTCACCGGTGGCAGGCTTCAGCAACAAACGGACGAAACGTCGGCGGCCGAGTACTTTCCGGTGGACGCCTTGCCGCCGCTTTCCGAGCACCGGGTACTGGCCTCGCAGATCCAGACGTTATGGCAGCGAATCCGCGCAGGAACGCCAGAGGCGCTTTTCGACTAGGCTGCAGACCTCATGGAGTCATCGCGCGGCAGACGGCCTGACCCCAACGGCGTCCAGCAGGCGCACCCGGCAGATCGACCGACCAGTCGATGAGCGCTTGCCGCCCTCCCCCATCGCCGGCAGCTTGACGCCGCCAACAGCGGCGCAGCGTGCCTTCCGAGCAGTAAAGCCAGCCCGTCGTTCTCGTTCGAATGCTTGCCGGAGCGCACCCGAAGCGCCAGCCGCCCGACCATCCCGAACGTGCAAGCTCCGAGCGAGTTCCCCCCGCTTCGTCCATAGCTCATCCGTGCTAGTCGACCCTCACCTTGGGATGCACCTATGATTCGTCCCTTGGATGACCCTCCGCGGTCGGGAACAAGACATTCAAGGACGAACTCATGGGCAAACCATTCCTTCACGCTCGGCGCTGGCTGCTGCCGCTCGCCTTCATCTGCACGGCAACGACTGCGGTCGCCGAAAGCACCGGCGACTACTGGATCGTCTACGGCAAGGGCGAACGCTACAACAACGAGGTATTCGTCGCCAACGCCACCGGCATCTTGCAGCAACCCAAAGGTATCCAGTCGGCGCAGATCATCCAGCTATTCGAAGACCGGTCGATGCCGACGCTGACGGCCTACGAGGTCCAGTTCAAGTGCAAGGAGCGCAGCGTCCGCTTCGACAACGCACGCGCCATGCGCCGCATCGACAACGTCATCACCAACGTGAAAACCGTCGACGGCTGGATCGACCCGGAGAAATACGATTATTGGCTGCAACGCTCGTTCGCCTTCGTCTGCGCCCCGGCCATCCGCGACAACAACCAGATGTTGCCGCTGGGCAAGATGCCCATTGCGCGCATGGTGCAGACCGTCCAGGCAATGTTCGTCGAACTGCAGGGCGTCCAGGCCAAGAAACAGACCATGCGCGATCTGGATGCGATGCTCGGCAACGAGTAGAAATGAAGGAAGGCGGCTTGCCGCCCTCCTCCGGAGCGCCACGGAGCAGGTCAGCGGCATGCCGCTCGCAGCGTCCTGCCGGCCGTAGCCAGCGCCGCGACGAATAGCCAGAATGTGTCTCTATGCGAGGAGCGCGCGGAGCTGCGCGGGGACCTCCATGACTTCGCGGGTATCCGGGGAGACACAGACCTGCGTCAGGCTCGCAGTGAACGCCACCACGTCCGGCGAAAGACGTCCTTCGACTGAAAACGAGAAAGAATGCGTCCCCACGTTCGACACACCCACTCGCAGCGTGAGTTCGTCGTCCCAGGTGACCGGATGCAGGAATTCCAGGGAGAACGCTCTCGCCGGGGGAAGAATCCTGAAACCCAGGAGGGTTCTGAGCCCCGGCCCTCCCAGCCAGACCCCGAGCGCCTCCTGCACCGCTTCCAGCACGAAGTATGAAAAACGTGGCGTATAGACGATCCCTTCGGGATCACAGTCGCCAAACAGTACCGTTCTTTTTATGAAAACCGGGGTCGGCATCGCGTCACTAATCCAGTCGCGAGGAAAGGAGCTTCACTCTATGAAAGTCCAGGCCCACTGACAAATCCTCGGATAGCCATGCACCTGTTCACCAGGCTGCATGGAAACAGACTGGCAGGCACACGAATGTGGGCCAGTGCCGATATAACTGGCGAAAGCACGAAACCAGCCGCTCGTTCTGGCGCGCTGTGGATCAGATATCCGGACTCCAGAAACAGAAAAGCCCACCTCGAGGGCCTCGGCTCGTTGAACCAGGATGGGGCTCGGTAGAAATGGTGTTGGCACGACAACTCATTGCAGCATGAACAGATAGGCCACCTTCGGGTGGCCCATCTATTAGAGAAATTACCAACTGCGGATTTTATTGGCAGTATCGCTCCTTCCCCTTGCGTTCAAACGAACACTAACGCGCTGGTTTGTATCTGAGCTGGAACCAACTCACCCGTGGGCTCTAGCAATGGCACTAATCGTGAATGTCCTTCCCGCAGCCTATCGTGCAAGCGGTTCAGTGCATCCACATCGTCAACGCCATCACGTGCCTCAGCCCAGAGCACAAGTCTACCGGCATCGTCCGCCGCAAGTTTCACCGGTGCCAAGGATGAGAATGGAGAGTTCACTTGTAACAATTGCAAGATCACACCCAGCGGTAACCCTGAAGGCACAAGTCCCAACTCGACGACGAAAAGCCAACCGCCCTCGAGGCGCTCCATAACCAGTTCCGGTCCCTCTGCCGGTTGCAGCCGCAACGTGGCATCGTTGCTCGAGGGAAGTCTCAAGCCCCACTGTGCCAGCCATGTATCAATCATGTGAACTCCTTATTCCGCCAAGCCTTAGCCATCTCAACGGTAGTCGAACTCAAGGGTTTGCCGAAACGCAGGAAGCCTCGTGCCGAGTAGTTGTCGACGATATCGTTCAGCGCTTGATTGATTTCCGCCGGACTGGTGGCATGCCGTAGCTGCTCCTCCGCCCGACGTAACAGAGCTACGTTGGAATCCGGCTGGCCAGGGCGATACAGAGAGGGGAAGATAACTTCCTTACGAATGTTCTCGGCAATAACCGCCACTTTGCGGCGCTGCGCCTCTGCTAACGCAGCGGCGAGCACCGGCGACTGCACCGTCTGCCCGCGCATGGCATCGAGTAACTGCTGATGATCAACGTTATCAGCATGGTTCAACTCAGCTGCCAACCATGCTAGGCGTTCCGGAGTATCTGCCAGCGCATCGAGTCGCTGAAGAGCGGAGCGCATAGCCTCGTCCAACTTGAGCCTACCCGCCAAGCCATTGGCGCTAACGATAGCGACAGTCAGCTCGGTGAACGCATCCCGCGCCTTCTGGCGAAAAGCCACCGCCCCGTCTGTGATCTCCGGGTTCTGTTGAGCAACACTGGTGAGCATACTGTCATCAAGTGCCAGCAGCGCCTCGTCGAGAGAAGCGAAGGTATGACGCTCTGAAGCCTGAAGACGTTTCTCCAGATGTTCACCGACTCGCTCCTGGAGGCGCTCCTGAAGATGCGCCTTGATCTCGTCCGGCATGGTGAAGTTCAAGGTGCCACCGAGCATGCCACTGAAATCACCGCGCTCGCTCTTCAACGGCACCACAACGGTTTGCTCGCGCAATTCCTCCAGGCCCTCGAGCTGCAGCATTTCGCGCGCCTGCAGGGCAGGCACCCCGACGACCCAGCCCTTGAGCGCGCCGCCCCTAGTACCTCGGTCGGGCGCTACCTCCCCAGCTTCGCCCTCGAACTCAAGGATCAGGTTGTCGTTGCGCCGCAGTGGCCCGCTGTCAAAATTCTTGTCGATCATCTCAGGGACCGGCACGTTAATCATCACCCCGCCATCCTGGAATTCTGTCCACTCTACGCCGGCCTGGTACGGCTGATCACTCAAGCTGACCTTCTGGAACACTCCTGGGAAGGAACCGGAGATATGTGCCGCCTGGGCGACCTCCAGATCCGGTGTGTGGCTGGCATTGAACACCACTAATTGCGGACGCCCCTCGAACATGGCCGTACCTGTGATGTTCAGCGTCTTAATCTGGGGAATGTAAGCACTCAACCGATCTAGATCGCCAAAGGTGACTCCGGAGCCGGACTGCAATCTGCTGGCGATGGCGGCAACGGTCGGCTGGCGTGCAACCTCTGGATGCGTAGCGATCTGTCCGAGCACGGCCTTGCGTGTCTCGTCGCGCAATAGGCGTTCTAGGGGCTCAGCCCGCGAATCTATGCGTGGGAGTACATTGAGCAGCAACTCAGAGAAGCCGCCGATCTTGTTGCCCAAGCCCTTTTTCAGCGATGCGCCGATCTCGCTGCTAATGTGTTGGAACAGCTTCAGCTTCTTGTTCGAGCTGTCGAGCAGCGAAATAAGATCCATCTTGTCGGAAAGGGTCTTGAACGCCGCCGGGCTCATACCTGAGGCCAAAAGGGCGGCGGTGATGCCGCCAGCGGACGAACCGGACATGCTGCGGATGCCATCGAGCATGCCTTTCTCTTCTAGCGCCAGCATTGCTCCCGGGTATGCCGCACCTTTGGCACCACCGCCGCTTAGGACCAGACTGGTCAATGGTGGCCGACTGAGCTGTAGCTCGGTGACTCCGTTCTCAAACTGGCGCAGAGTGATCTGCCGCGGCCCTGCCGAGTCAGTCAGAGTACGGGACTCCCCTTGCCCTTGGGGACTGCTGAAACGCACGTCGCTAACGCTTTCCGGCAACTTCCCGGAAAGTATTCCCGGCGTGCTCTTTAGGGCAACCCCGAGACCTTGCCCTGAAGGTTCCTGACGCAAGCTGGCGGACTTATGCGCTGCCTGCGACGGGGTTTCGACAGGCTCCTGATTCAGCGAGGAGGCAGTAGCCCCCAACGATTGGATATGCATGTTCGCTCCTTGAAATACCGAGGGTTCGGAGCAAATATTAGGAAAACCGGCCATAAGGTTTTGCCAGTTTCGGACGTTTTTTTATCAGTTCGGACTGGCCTGCCCCCAGTTTTAGTACCGCTGCCTAGTTAGTAGGCTATGGGGTTGATATCAACTTTTCCCGCTTCAGCTGCTGCTGGTTGGTTCGCCACTTCGCAGCAAGCTCTGCCGGGGAGAGATTGCCAATGGCGCTGTGTGGTCGGTGCTCGTTGTAATCCCGCCAAGCCGCGATACGGATTCTGGCTTCGACCAGCGAGCAGTGCTCATTGAGGCATTCGCCCCGGAACTTGCCGTTGAATGACTCGATGAAGGCGCTCTGCGTGGGCTGGCCAGGCTGAATCAGCTTCAACTTGATGTCACGCTGACAGGCCCACTGATCAAGCGCCTTGCCGGTGAACTCGGGGCCCTGGTCGGTGCGGATCGCCTGCGGGTAGCCACGAAACCGCGCCATCTCGTCCAGCGCCCGCGTGACACGAAAACCGCTGATACCGTACTCCACCAAGATGTCGACCGACACCTTGGTGAAGTCATCGACCACCGTCAGGCATTT
>NZ_KV828391.1:178816-181007 GCF_001836405.1 Pseudomonas sp. HMSC057H01
TGAAGTCATCGACCACCGTCAGGCATTTGATCCGTCGCCCAGTGCTGAGCGCGTCGAAGACGAAATCCATCGACAAGACCTGGTTCGGTGCGCTCGACAGGCTCAGGCATTCGCGCGCCACCGCGACCCTCCGCCGCCTCACCATCAAGCCGGCGGCTCGGTACAGCCGGTAAATCCGCTTGTGGTTGACCTGCACGCCACAGCAGGATGTGCAGGCGGCGTTAGCTACAGCGTCGATACTCCTGGGCCAGTTCCACCAGTTGGGCGTGCAGCTCGGTCGGTACACTAGCCTCGACCCGCTTGAGGAAGTCGAGAAGAACGCTTCTGCACTGCCGTCTCCTGCTTGGAAAACGGATTCTACTAAGTTCAGCGTGGTACTGAAATCGGGGGGCAGGTCAATCGACAAAGGTATCCCGACCGCAGGTTTGTTGGCCCACGTGATGGTGGCCAAGTTTGCCGATCACTTGCCGCTGTACCGGCAGGAGAAAATCTTTGGCCGCGCCGGGCTGGCAATTGCTCGCTCGACCCTGGCGCAGTGGGTCGGACAAACCGGCGTGCGGCTTCAGCCACTGGTCGATGCACTGCGTGAAGCCGTGCTGAACCAGGGCGTGATCCACGCTGATGAAACACCGGTGCAAATGCTTGCGCCAGGCGAGAAGAAAACCCACCGGGCCTATGTCTGGGCGTACAGCACGACGCCGTTTTCAGGGCTCAAAGCGGTGGTTTACGACTTCAGCCCAAGCCGTGCTGGCGAACATGCGCGCAACTTCCTGGGTGACTGGAACGGCAAGCTGGTCTGCGACGACTTCGCTGGCTACAAAGCCGGTTTCGAACAAGGCATCACTGAAATCGGCTGCATGGCCCACGCCCGGCGCAAGTTCTTTGATTTGCACGTGGCGAACAAAAGTCAGCTGGCTGAACAGGCCCTGCACTCGATCAGCGGCTTGTACGAGGTCGAACGTCAGGCGCGGGACATGAGTGATGAAGAGCGCTGGCGAATACGACAAGAATTGGCGGTGCCGATCCTCAAAAAACTGCATGACTGGATGTTGGCTCAGCGAGACCTGGTGCCCAATGGATCAGCCACGGCCAAAGCCCTCGATTACAGCCTGAAACGCTGGGTAGCGCTGACGCGCTACCTGGACGATGGGGCTGTGCCCATCGATAACAATCAGGTCGAGAACCAAATACGGCCATGGGCGCTCGGGCGTTCGAACTGGCTGTTTGCCGGGTCGCTGCGCAGTGGTAAACGGGCGGCTGCAATCATGAGCCTGATCTAGTCGGCGCGTATGAATGGGCATGATCCGTATGCCTATCTCAAAGATGTGCTGACGCGGCTGCCCACGCAGCGGGCCAGTGAGATCACTGATTTGTTGCCGCATAAGTGGGTAAATAGTCTGGAATAATCCTACAGCCGCTTCTCCATAACGATGGTGCGCTCCGCCCCATGAAACTCGTCGCGGATTTTCTGATAACCCAATGCGGTATAAAACCTTTCAGCTGTAATCGACGATGGCACACGTACAGCTCCAACTCCCGCGCTGGCAGCAGTTGTATGAATGACATCCATCAAATGCCGCCCGATACCGCCTTTCTGGTGAGCTGGGTCAACGAAAACACTTCTGACGACGTCACCGTCGAGACCGGCAGTGCCAATAATGTTTTCGCCCAATAAGGCTACGAAGACCCTACGCTTCGTAAGCTGTGTGGTGATGGCTTCAGGAGAAAAGCTCTGCTCAACCTGAGCGATCACATCAGGCGGATAGTCCTGTGAATTTGACTCACGCAGGGCGGCTATAACTACGCAGCTTATCGCTGCTGCATCTCTGCTCGTGGCGGGACGAACGTGGCATTCCATGCTGAGACCTCAATCCTAAAGGATTACAGCTTAGCGCATCGCAATGTGCCTTCCCCGGACGCTTACGAACATCGACACCGCACAGTCGAAGGGCATTACAGCGACCCCGACCCTCGTCATCCGGGACAACCAGACAGGACGAAGCGTGAAGCTTGAAGGCATGGCCGACGAGACCACGTTGCTGTCGGCGATAGACTGGCTAGCCAAGGATCTCTAGCGTCGCGCCACGAGACTCTTGGCTAAGAAGTCGGCGAGGATTCCAACATCCCTCTTTTGGGCCTCCAGGATGCCCTGCACTTCACCTGGCAGAACCTCGACCTCCTCCCCATCCAC
>NZ_KV828392.1:0-929 GCF_001836405.1 Pseudomonas sp. HMSC057H01
AGGGTCTTCACCGAAAGACCAGTAAGAACCTGAACATCTGGACCATCAAGGTTTCAGGTCCTCGCAAGACAAAAGAGCTCAAGGCTTACCTGCTTCAGGATCCCAAACTGCTGTTCCCTGTACAGCCTCTGGACAACCCAAGCCTCACGGTCATCACCGATGCCGAAGGGGATGTCGAATGACGCCGCAGCAGCTCACCGAGGAGTACATCTTCGCGCACGATCTCCGAGAAGCCAGCGCGAAGATCTACCGCGCCGCAACCAAAGCGCTACTCAAGCACTTCGGCCCCACGGCAACCGTACAGGACGTGGATCACAGGGCCGTCCTGGGATGGCGGCGCAAGGTACTGGAACAAGGCCTGTCGAAGCGGAGCTGGAACACGTACTCGAACCACCTGCGCACGATCTGGGGCTACGCCATCGAGCACGAGCTGGTGACGCACTCCCAGGTCAACCCATTCCGAAAGACCACCGTGATTCCCCCCAGGCGAGCAAGCAAAACTGTCGCCGCCGAAGCCATCCTGCGCGCTCGCAGTTGGCTCAGCATGCAAGTCGGCGCCGAGCGCTGCACCGGCGATCGTGCACGCATCACTCCCGCCTGGTTCTGGCTTTGCACGTTTGAGGTCTTCTACTTCACCGGCATCCGGTTGAATGCGCTGTTGTGCATCCGCAAGCGCGACATCGACTGGGAAAATCAACTGATCCTCATCCGCGGCGAGACAGAGAAAACTCATAAAGAGTTCGTAGTGCCAATAACGGAGGGGCTTGTGCCTCACCTATCGCGGCTCCTGCAGGAAGCCGAGAAAGCCGGATTCGCCGATGACGATCAGTTGTTCAACGTCAACCGGTTCTCACCGCATTACAAGAGCAAGACGATGAACTCCGACCAGGTCGAGGCCATGTACCGGAAGTTGACCGAGAAGGTTGGGG
>NZ_KV828393.1:0-305 GCF_001836405.1 Pseudomonas sp. HMSC057H01
CAACCCACTGTCCGGGATGGGTTGACCACTACAGATTGCGCTCCTGAAGCAATTGAAGATGTATTTATGCCTAGCAGAAGCACTGATCTGGGACAGGGATTCGTTGGCTGGATGAAATCTGGCATCGCGGCCCGTCGCCTGTTCATCAACGACACCAAGGCTTTGGTGCATACCGTCGACGGGACCGCCATGCTGGTCACGCCAGGAATCTTCAAGCGTTATGTCCAGGAGCATCCGGAGGTTGAAAAGCTGGCCCAGGCCAAGGAGACCGCCGGCTGGAAGCTGGTGCAGCGCGCGTTCGAGAA
>NZ_KV828394.1:0-7737 GCF_001836405.1 Pseudomonas sp. HMSC057H01
ACATTATGCGAAGCCATGGGTCAGAGCGTGCGAGGTAAGCGGCTGTTATCAGACACTACGGTCACGCGGGTTCCCTGCTGCGGCTGATGCGGCTGAAACGAATGCGGGGTCTGCACCTGCGCACCGGTCGCGGCGGACGCTGCGCTACGCTGGCTGCCGCCGCTCGCGGTGCTTGTCGCATCCATCACCGTAGATACGGCCCCTCGGCCCGTCCAAAACGTCACACGCTCACCGTCGATATCACAGTACAAGTCAGGCGTGCGCTCGAAGAACCGGCACTTCTCAAACGGCCAGAACCGCGTGCGGCCGTTGTCAGAAACGATCACGACGCGCGACGTCTTGCTGATCGGCTGGTCAGGCTGCGCATTGTAGCCATCACGCGATCGCCACGCGTCAGCCTTGCCCAGGCCAGCATGAACATACCCGGCGATCCGCCACACCGACGACAAAACCGGACCGTCCGAAGGCCTCCCATACACCGCCTGAGCGGCACGCGCACCAGGCGCAACAGCCGGCTGAACCTGCTCGGCAACCTTGGCGATCGGTGCCGGCGCTACAGCATGTTTCGGCTGAGGCGGCGTGAAGAACTTGATGATTCCAGGAACACCCACGGCCAAGCACACAACGATCAACCCAATCAGCGACCAGAAGCCCCAAGAACGCAGGAACGAGGCCCGAGAATCAGCCTTGGACTCATCCCCGACACTGCCCGTTTCCGACTGCGTAGCTGACTTGTAATAGCGGTACACGTCCGGCTTGAAACGCCCCGCGGTGCTGCGCAGCAGCTTCGACTTCGGCGGGCTGTCGCCCTTGGCCACGCCGTTGTAGATATCGACTCGAAACATGGTCTTCGACTTCTTGACCATCCGGTACGTGGTTTCGACAAGCAACGTGGCCCAGCTCGCCAACTGGTCGAGGTCCTGAGTCACCATGACAACCCGCATCGACCGGTTTTTCTTGTCTACGCGGTGCCGGTGCTCGGCCAGCAACTTCTTATCGGCCATCGGTGCGTCATTGGTCTTCTGCCCCTTGGGCCAGCGCCGCCAGAGTTCGTCGAGGACCAGGACCGAACCAGGCGGCGCAAAGTCGGCCAAGTCTTCACGCTCAAACCAGTCTTCGGGCAGTTGCTCAATAGTCCCGCCGAAATCCATCAGCAGCATATCGACTTCAAGCGGGATATTCGTCACCACATGCCGGTCCTGCTTCAGTGACGGAATAATTACATGCTCGACAACGCCGTAACTTTTACCGTGCCCAGGCTTGCCCACATATGCATCAATCGCCATACATCACCTCAACCGATAATCGGGATACGCCGGAGAATGAAGCGCAACAGATACGCACCCAGGACCATGGTCACGCCTGGACCAATCTGGAATGCATTGGCGAAATAAACGACCGATGGCGGAATGCCCTGGAACGCATTACCGGCTGTAACGAAGAAGTCAGGCACCGGCAACCACTCGAAAAACTTCACAACCGCAGAAGTCATCCTATGGAACACATACTCCGGTAAAACAGGGAGCAGTTCCCAAAAATAATCGAACGCATCTTGCACCCACTTAAAGAATTCATCAATTGCCTTAAGTGCACGCTGAAAGAAGTCGGTTGCCGTCTGAATAAGCTGCTTGATAGCACTAAGAATACCGTCCATATATCACCTCACGCTGACAAGAACACACGGACCGAAAGCAGCGCCCAGAACGCTAGGAACACCGCCCGCAAGATCGGCTCGATCTGCGCCCACAGATCACAATGGGAACTGAACGTAATGTTGGAGCCGAACAGCGAGATGCTCTGCGTCGGGCAGGCGCCCCCGCTGGGAAAGTTGATGCGACCCAGCGCCTGGCCTATCGGTGACTTCTGAATCCCCGTCCAGGCCGTCTGTAGCGACTCATCAAAGCCAGGCACCTTGTCCGTACCGAAGGGGTTGTTCTTCACGAACGCGCAGCTATCGTCCTTGCAGCCACCCGTAAGACCCGAACCGCCACCAGTACCACCACCCTCCCCTGAACCGTCGCCACCGCCACCCGTACCACCACCATCACCACCGCCACCAGTTCCAGGCGTACCGCCATCGCCGCCACCGTCGCCGCCGCCACCCGTACCACCATCGCCACCACCATCAGTTCCACCGTCGCCACCACCGCCCGTACCGCCGCCACCGGTACCGCCATCACCACCACCGCCCGGGTCAGTGGGGTCGGTCGGGTCCGTGGGGTCAGTCGGATCGGTCGGATCAGTGGGATCGGTCGGATCAGTGGGCGTCTTGACGCACGTCGTGCCAGACCAGCTATAGCCAGCCGGACACCCCGGATTATTCGGGTCGGACGGAGGTTCATCCGGATCAGTCGGCGGCGTATCGTTCAACGAGGGTCCGGACATTCCCGGATTATTCGTATCAGTCGGACATGTACTGCCATCAGTCGTCAGCCAGTAATTGCAGAAACCCTCATTCGTCGAGCCAGGAACAAAGAAACAACCACTGGACTTAGATGAAGTCGCCAAATACGTGCAGTTAGCCTTGCAACCCGTTGGCGGCCTGGAATCAACCACATTGCGGCCATTCAACTGATATACCGGAGACGGCGGAGAGCTGAACAAATCACTCAATCCAGCAATACAGTTATTCTCCGGAGGCTTTTCACAAATCCCTGTCTGCGCATTATATGTAGCACCCGCAGGACAGCCCGCCCCCTTGCGCATGACCGAAATAGTGAAGTTCGGCTCAATACGATTGCCATTAAAATATCTAAACACCGTACAAACATAGTTTGTCGAGCTTCTCATTTCGCGAGAGTTGATTTCCATTTCAACCGAAGGATATTGAGCCTTATAAATGCCCAATCCAACCTCGCACGCCGCACTAGGACTGCCGAACTTCTCAGGCGAAGTCGGACCATTGAGTTGCCAGTAATAATCCTCGGCAAAAGCACTGACCGACGCGAAACACAACACCCATAACAATGCACGCATAGTTACAGCCTCGAAAATATGGCGTAACTACACGCCGCGCCAATAACAAAGAATGCGAACTCATATAAATCCGCCATCACTCAAACTCCCCTGCCAGAAACAAAAAGGGGCGACCGAAGCCGCCCCATCGAACCGCCCTCCTCGATCAGCTCCGCAGGAAGCCCAGGACCACACGAGCGCCCTTGATGCCGGCATACACGGCGGCCAGCAGCGCAGCGACGGCCAGCACGCCGGTGGCAATGGTCGAGAAATCGATACCGGAGGTCAGGCCGCTGTAATCCCAGCCGGCAGCCGAGGCGGATTGCGAGACGACCAGGGCAGCACCTACGGCAACAGCGGAACCACCACGAACGAACAGTTTCTTCAGGTTTTTCATGGACTTACTCCTTACATTTTTTTGAGAAAGTCGAGCACGGCCTTGACGCCCAGAGCGCCGACAAGGACCGTCGCGACAAGACCGAACCCGACCGAGAACGCCTGGGCGAGTGCCTCGGGGTCCAACATCGACGGGTCGAACTGCTCCGGCACCTGGGTCAAAACCCACATGCCCGAACACAGGGGTGCCCCATCCGGCGCAATCGAGATGGAGCCATCGCAGGACAGGGCGGAAATCATCAGGAAGCCGCTTTGACCGGCTGAGCGGCCTGGAGATTGAGCGGAAGGCCATCGCCGGACAGCCAGTAGTCGTAGCCAGCGTTCCCCGCCCTGCTCGCCCAGGCCTGGACGAAGACCGGCATGGATACGACCTTGCCTTTCTGCTGGTTCCAGGCGTTGTTCAAGCCGCCTTCCATATGCTTCTTCGAGAGACGGACGGCGATGATCTTCTGTTCGATCAACCCGAACTTGTTCGGCTGCTCGACCTGGAGCAGCACAGAGTGCTCGGTGATTTGGGTCTGGCCGTTCTGGCCGTTGATGGTGCGGGTTTCGGAGTAATAGCCCTGGCACAGGCCGATGAGAGCGAGCATATGAATTACCTCAGGGGTTCAACTTGTGGGCGTGCGCCCGGTTCACGGAATGCCCATGCGGGCGGCGTCACGCTCCGGCCACGCCGGAACGTCTTGAAGTCTCGGTTGATGCGCTGCCGGCGAACGGCCTCGGCCGCCTGTTCCTGGACGACTCGGCGCATGACCAGGTCCAGGACCTGGCGCACCAGGTGCTCGTCATCGAGCACGCGGGAAATGTCCTGCTCCAGGTCGAAACGAAGGTGCTGATGGGTCGCCTTATCCATCGCTGCGCGCCCCTGCACATGACTGGACTACCGTTTCGAGCGACGAGACGAACGCGTCATTGATCAGGTCAGCGGTGAATGCAAAGCCGACCAACGCGGAAACGTTGCCCAGCAGGAACGGCAGCCACCAGTTGTAGGCAACGAAACGCAGCGTGCGCAGGAAGATGCGAGTTTTCATATTCATGAGCGCACCCATACGCCCAGGGCGTGAATCAGGGTGGCGGCAGCGGCCAGCAGCGCGAGGGCCTGGAGAGTCGGAGCGAGCACGTCAGACATCATCCTGCTGATCACAATGCTCATCCCAACGCCACAGTTCGAACTCCTGATAGCACGCAGGACAGGCAAAACGGGTCGGCTCACCCTGCTCAAACTCAACACCATCGACCACGCCGAATTCACCGCAGTAACTGCACGGACGCTCAGATTGAATACACATATCAGGCGGCCTCCACGGTCGGCTCGACGTACCAGTCGGGGTACTGCGCCGAGAAATCCACCTCTAGCAACCGCAGGATCGGCACAACGTTGCGGGTGTTGTCGTACTCACTCAGGTTCTGGAGCATCGCCTTGGAAATGCCTACCGCTTCCAGGTCAGCAACGTGGCGATAGAACGAGGCCCTAGACATTGACGCCATGGTCTCTTCCCACCCGTAGTCCTTGAGGCTGCGGTAGGTACGGAACAGATTGCGAGCATAGGCATCACTGGATTTCCCCGGCACAAACACTGCCGGAATGATGGTTCCCGTTGCCTTGTCGGCGCGGGCCTTCGTCCACTTGCCCTTCCCTACTTTCGTGTACTTCTCGATCAGTGCGGCCAGCACTTTGTCATCGTCGATTCGCTTCATGGTCATACCCTCAAAGGCCGCGAACAGCTCAGCAGTTACCGCTTTCCAACACTCCTGAATGAAACAGCGCTCCTGGTCGCGAAGCGCCTCCTGGTAGTCACATAGCTCCCACAGGTTCGTCGGCAGATTCCGCCGCTCCAACCAGCGATGCATGACGGTCGCCTCGAGGCGAAGAAGAAGCCGCGCGAACTCCTGGAGCCGAGGGTCCTGCATGACCCGCAGCGTCCGCGCAGCAGAAAGGCTCGACATGGGCATGTGGCGCTCGCGCTTGTACAGCTTCCAGGCGCGGACATGAGCGTTATCCAGGTCCTGGCGCGGTTCCGGATCGACCGTGGCACCGCGAGCAGCCTTGAGAATTTCGTCCAACTGACGCCGGAACTCCGGCCCTTTCAGATACGCCTTGATCTTGCGCAGACGCCCCTCTTTCGAACCCCAGTAGGCCGTGGTCTCGTAGTCATCACCCCGGTTGCGGGTCTGGCCATTGCTGACCCCGCGCATGAACTGGATAACCTGGAGGGCGGTCTGTTCATTCGGCATGCGTGCCGAGAACGTGCAGTCCAGGGCGTAGACCTCAATCGACAGCACATCGAGCTTCGAATACAGGTCCGGATAGGTGCCAGCCAGCCACTTCAACATGACCTCAGCCCCCATGCGGATTGAGGTCGGCCCGAAGACGTTGTGCCCCTGGAGCAGCTTGGCCGGAGACGCTTTCAGCTCCACACCAGGATCAAGGCGCTTGCCCAGGGACTGATGGAACACCTTGAAGGCCATGGGCGTGTAGCTCGACGGCAGCGATTCCCAGGCATGGGAAAGCCCCTCCACGTCATAGCCCTCCCCGTCCTCCCGCTTGAGCACGCCGCCCGAAGACCGCATGCGCACCCCCAACGACTCCAGGTCAACGACCAGCGTCGGAGCCTCGGGCTTGCCGATCATCTGGACGTGCTCCGGGCGGAAGCGGATGAACATGTGGATTCGGTCGAGCATCCCCAAAATCCCGTCAAGTGTCATATACAGACCCTTAGGGTACTGGATATGAATTTAACGGGTCAAGCAACATACAACACCACAAAGGGTCATATACGGACTCTGTACATCCAGCCAGGAGATAGCCTCGTGCACGAAGAAACCACCCTCGGGAAAGAGACCATGACCATCGGTGAAAACATACGCAGAGCGCGAGAAGCCAAGGGCTTGACCCAACGCGAGGTATGGGAAGCAACCGGGATATCAGAGTCCAGCTACAAGAGTTACGAGAAGGGAGAGAGACCGCCGCCGGGGGACAAGATCGTAACCCTAGCAAGACTGCTAGGCGTATCGACCGACGATCTACTTCTGGACGAGGCAGAGCGGGACGTATCGGACGATCTAAGAGCCATCTTCGTCCGGTTCAACCACCTGCCAGCCGAAGAGAAAGTACACGCCAAGATTGCGCTCAGAGGCATCCTGATGAGCTACGAGCAAGAGGCACTTCGCTGATCAGAATGTGATCGAAAATTCTCACCATGAGACAAGAGTCCACCATTAGAGTAGGTGGACCCGGCTCCCGCCGGGCACAGCAAAAGCCAAAGCCAAAAGCCGCCCCGAAAGCTCAGCTTCGCGGAAGAGCTCGATGACCTACGGTCACCCCTGCGGGGCATCGCTTCGCTCGTCATCGCACTCCGCTTTCGGGGCGGCAAACTCCTGAAACCCCACTGACCGAGGGACAGCCCGTAAACACCAAGGGCTCTGCCCTTGTCATCCCGCTCTTCGCCAGAGGGTCAGAGGGCAGGGGGAGAAAAGCTTCCCCCTACCCTATGACCGGAGGCTGTCTTTGCCCGATGTGGTTCAAGGGTTCGCTCCGCCCGGGACTCCGTTTGTCACCGCAAGCGCTGACAAGCCGGGGTCGCGGCCCTTGACCTGCCGGGACTCCCAAGGGGCTGGGGGATCCAAAAAGCGGGCGGAACTATTTATCGTGACGATCCGCGTGGCGTCACATTAAATACCGACGAACGGTCGCTATTTATCGTGATTCGTCACGTCAATTCCTGTATTTATCGTGACGCGTCACGTATAATTATCCCATGCCCAGCCAGCATGGAGATGCCGCAATGATCGACCCAACCGACAAGCAAACCCAACCCCTTCCCCTGGAGCAGCCAAAGCGCGGGCGCGGTCGGCCAGCCACCGGCAAAGCCATGTCAGACGCAGAGCGGGCGCGGCGCTACCGGGCGAACAAGAAAAAGCGTGACGATCAACCGTCACGAAAAGGTGCCCCATCGATCCCCACCGATGGCGTAAAGGAAATCCTCGACGGCTGGCAGCGCACCCAGGAAGAACTCGACAAGGCGCTGCAACGAATCGCCGAGCTGGAAGCCGAATTAGCGTTACGCATCACGAAAAATGAAGAGGCCGAGGCGAAGACCTGGGCAATTCAAGAGCGCAAGGGCAAGGCGCGCTGGCAGACCATCAGCAAGGGCCTGACCCGGAAAGCCGGAGAACGCCAGTTCGACAAGCTGCTGTCGGGCCTGAACGACCCGCGTTACAGCTACCGCATGGTTGAAGAATAAGTGTGACGTCACGAAATAACGTGTCGCCTCGCATAATGGGGATTACGTGTAAATGCTTGACCGGACTGCAATTTTCCGGTCTGCGCATTCTCCCTTCGGTCGGGCCTGGCCTAACGTAATCCCGTCCACATTATGCGAAGCC
>NZ_KV828395.1:0-749 GCF_001836405.1 Pseudomonas sp. HMSC057H01
CAACTGCTCCAGAGCTGCATAGGTTTCCCTCCAGCTCTTGACCAGCTCATAAACACCGGAAAATAAATCTGTCCCCTTTATTAGTGGGCTTTCGCTAAACTCTCTCGCGCATCTGTACCAAAGCGTGCGAAATCATCGGCATTCGAGAAAACTTTGGGAATTACGGCCCCTTTTACAGCACTAAATCACCCCAACTTCACGGATTTTTTTATGTAGTCATCCAAATAACTCTCTAAAGGTTTTGCTGTTCCGAGAATATGAAGTTCACCAGATTGCCTATCAATCAAAAATGGCGCATTCCCTGCGAGCTGAGCTGACAAATTACCGGTTTCCATAAACTCCTTTGACTGGTAGCAGAAATACCACCCTTCGGAAAACTCACCCTCATATGTAATTTGCAAAGGGACTTCCGAATCCATTAAATATTCCTTTGCCTTCTTCAATGCGCACGCATAAGTGATCATCAATTAGTCCTCAATAATTGCAGTGATTTGAAGCCCCCTAAATTTGCCGGCTTCCCAGTCTGTCCATCAAGGAATCTAACAACACCATTTTGATTAACCACATTAAAAACATGGCCTGGCTGACCCGGACCATAAGATCCAAATACGAGAAAAGGGGACTACGAGAAAAGGGGACAGATTTATTTTCCCTACTCTAGTTTTGGCTAGTGCTTATATTTCTCATTTCCACTGTATACCACTGCCGATCTTACCCACACTGAACCACGTGAAGCGGATAGTTCAGTA
>NZ_KV828396.1:0-16539 GCF_001836405.1 Pseudomonas sp. HMSC057H01
GGTCGACGATGATGTCCAGGTGCAACTCGCCCATGCCGGAGATGATGGTCTGACCGGACTCTTCGTCGGTCTTGACACGGAACGACGGGTCTTCCTGGGCCAGCTTGCCGAGGGCGATACCCATCTTCTCCTGGTCAGCCTTGGTCTTCGGCTCTACAGCGACCGAGATTACCGGCTCGGGGAAGTCCATGCGCTCGAGGATGATCGGCTTCTCGATCGAGCACAGGGTGTCACCGGTGGTGACGTCCTTCATGCCGATCAGGGCAGCGATGTCGCCTGCGCGCACTTCCTTGATCTCTTCACGCTGGTTGGCGTGCATCTGCACCATCCGACCGACGCGCTCTTTCTTGCCTTTCACCGAGTTCAGGACGGAGTCGCCGGAACTCAGGACGCCGGAGTAAACGCGGGCGAAGGTCAGGGTACCGACGAACGGGTCGGTAGCGATCTTGAACGCCAGGGACGAGAACGGTTCGTTGTCGTCGGCATGACGCTCGTCTTCGACGGTCTCGTCGTCCGGGCTGACGCCCTTGATCGCAGGGATCTCGGTCGGAGCCGGGAGGTAGTCGATGACGGCATCGAGAACCAGCGGAACGCCCTTGTTCTTGAACGAGGAACCGCAGACGGCCGGAACGATCTCGCACGCCAGGGTGCGCAGACGCAGGCCTTCCTTGATCTCGGCTTCGGAGAGCTCGCCCTCTTCGAGGTACTTGTTCATCAGCTCTTCGTTGGCTTCGGCCGCAGCCTCGACCATGCTGGAACGCCACTCTTCGGCCAGGTCCTTGAGCTCCGCAGGAATTTCTTCCTCGCGGTAGGTCATGCCCTTGTCGTCATCGTTCCAGTAGATGGCCTTCATCTTGATCAGGTCGACCTGACCGACGAAGTTCTCTTCAGCGCCGATGGCGAGCTGGACCGGAACCGGGGTATGACCCAGGCGCTTCTTGATCTGCTCGACGACGCGCAGGAAGTTCGCGCCCTGGCGGTCCATCTTGTTGACGTAGACGATGCGCGGTACGCCGTACTTGTTGGCCTGACGCCATACGGTTTCCGACTGCGGCTCTACGCCGGAGGTGCCACAGAACACCACGACAGCGCCATCCAGCACACGCAGGGAACGCTCCACCTCGATGGTGAAGTCTACGTGGCCGGGGGTGTCGATGACGTTTACGCGATAGTTGTCGTACTGACCACGCGAGCCCTTCCAGAAGGTGGTAACGGCAGCGGAGGTAATGGTGATACCGCGCTCCTGCTCCTGCACCATCCAGTCGGTGGTCGCAGCGCCGTCATGCACTTCGCCCAGCTTGTGGTTGACGCCGGTATAGAACAGAACCCGCTCCGTGGTGGTGGTCTTGCCCGCGTCAACGTGGGCACAGATACCGATATTACGGTAGCGGTTGATGGGTGTAGTACGGGCCACAATAAGGTCCTCGGGGGTTGGGCAGCGCGATTAGAACCGGTAGTGCGAGAAGGCCTTGTTGGCCTCTGCCATACGGTGCACGTCTTCACGCTTCTTGACTGCTGCGCCCTTGCCTTCAGCGGCATCCAGCAGCTCGCCAGCCAGGCGCAGAGCCATGGACTTCTCGCCACGCTTGCGGGCGAAGTCCACCAGCCAACGCATGGCCAGGGCATTACGACGGGACGGACGGACTTCGACCGGAACCTGGTAAGTCGCACCACCTACGCGGCGGGACTTCACTTCGACCAGCGGAGCGATGGCATCGAGAGCTTTTTCGAAGGTTTCCAGGGGATCGGCCTTGCCGCGTTCCTTCACCTTGTCCAGCGCACCGTAAACGATACGCTCGGCAACGGCTTTCTTGCCGCTTTCCATCACGTGGTTCATGAACTTGGCCAGGATCTGGCTTCCGTATTTCGGATCAGCCAGCACTTCACGCTTGGCCGCTACACGACGTCTTGGCATTGATAAGCCCTCAAACGGTCTTCAGGTTAGCCCGGGACCATAACAGTCAAGTTACGCCCGACCTTACTCTTATCGACTCAGATAAATATAAAAACGCTATTACTTCGGACGCTTGGCGCCGTACTTCGAACGACCCTGCTTACGGTCTTTGACACCCGAGGTGTCCAGCGAACCGCGCACGGTGTGGTAACGCACACCCGGAAGGTCCTTTACACGACCGCCACGGATCAGCACTACGCTGTGCTCTTGCAGGTTGTGACCTTCACCACCGATGTACGAGGAAACCTCGAAACCGTTGGTCAGACGTACACGGCATACCTTACGCAGTGCCGAGTTCGGCTTTTTCGGCGTGGTGGTGTATACGCGGGTGCATACGCCACGACGTTGCGGGCAGTTTTGCAGCGCAGGCACGTCGCTCTTGTCGACCATGCGCTTGCGCGGCTTACGCACCAGCTGGTTGATAGTTGCCATCTATAGCTCCACTGATTGTCTTACGACACACAAACGAAATGACAGAGCGTGCGCCCTGCCAATTTTCGGGGTACAAAATAGTAAAGAGGTTCTTGTACACCGTCAAGACAAAGCCCCGGCTATCGGGATAGCCGGGGCTTGTCGTTGATGCTTAGTTACCGCTCGAGTTCAGCGCTTCGGTCAGTGCGGCTTCCGCCTCGCTGGCACTCACACGCTGCGGCTTGCCGAGGTCGCGCTGACGCTTGCGCTCGCTGTGGTAAGCCAGACCGGTACCGGCCGGGATCAGGCGACCCACGACCACGTTCTCTTTCAGACCACGCAGGAAGTCGCGCTTGCCGGTGACCGCCGCCTCGGTGAGGACGCGGGTGGTCTCCTGGAACGACGCCGCGGAAATGAACGACTCGGTCGACAGGGAGGCCTTGGTGATACCCAGCAGAACCCGCTCGTACTTGGCCGGGAACTTGTCCTCGGTACCGAGCTGTTCGTTCTCTTCCAGCACCTGGGTGAGTTCCACCTGGTCGCCTTTGATGAAGCTGGAGTCGCCGGACTCACTGACTTCGACCTTGCGCAGCATCTGACGCAGGATGGTCTCGATGTGCTTGTCGTTGATTTTCACGCCCTGCAGACGGTAGACGTCCTGGATCTCGTTGACGATGTACTTCGCCAGCGAGCTCACGCCCAGCAGGCGCAGGATGTCGTGCGGGTTGCTCGGACCGTCGGAGATGACTTCGCCGCGGTTCACCTGTTCGCCTTCGAACACGTTCAGGTGACGCCACTTCGGAATCAGCTCCTCGTACGGATCGCTGCCATCGTTCGGCGTGATGACCAGGCGGCGCTTGCCCTTGGTCTCCTTGCCGAAGGAGATGGTGCCGCTGATTTCCGCCAGGATCGAAGGCTCTTTCGGACGACGAGCCTCGAACAGGTCGGCAACGCGCGGCAGACCACCGGTGATGTCACGGGTCTTCGAGGTTTCCTGCGGGATACGCGCGACAACGTCACCGATGCTCACCTTGGCGCCGTCGGTCAGGTTGACCAGGGCGTTGGCCGGCAGGAAGTACTGCGCCGGTACGTCGGTACCCGGCAGCAGCAGGTCCTTGCCCGCGGCATCGATCAGCTTCACGGCCGGACGGATGTCCTTGCCGGCAGCCGGACGGTCCTTCGGATCCATCACTTCGATGTTGGTCAGGCCGGTCAGTTCGTCGGTCTGACGCTTGACGGTGATGCCCTCTTCCATGCCCACGAAGGCCACGGTACCGTCCACCTCGGTGACGATCGGGTGGGTGTGCGGGTCCCACTTGGCGACGATGGCGCCCGGGTCGACCTTGTCACCTTCCTTGACCGAGATCACCGCACCGTACGGCAGCTTGTAGCGCTCGCGCTCGCGACCGAAGTCGTCGGCAACCGCCAGTTCGCCGGAACGGGAAACCGCGACCAGCGCGCCGTCGGCACGAACCACATGCTTCAGGTTGTGCAGGCGGATGGTACCGCCGTTCTTCACCTGGACGTTGTCGGCCGCGGAGGTCCGGCTGGCCGCACCGCCGATGTGGAAGGTACGCATGGTCAGCTGGGTGCCCGGCTCACCGATGGACTGGGCAGCGATGACACCGACCGCCTCGCCGATGTTGACGCGATGGCCACGGGCCAGGTCGCGGCCGTAGCACATGGCGCAGATGCCATGACGGGTTTCGCAGGTGATCGGGGAACGCACCACCACTTCGTCGACGCTCATCACTTCGAGGAAGTCGACCCACTTCTCGTCGATCAGGGTGCCGGCCGGCACGATGACCTCGTCGCTGCCCGGCTTGAACACGTCGCGCGCGATCACACGGCCGAGCACGCGCTCGCCGAGCGGTTCGACCACGTCGCCGCCTTCGATGTGCGGCGACATCAGCAGGCCGTGCTCGGTACCGCAATCGATCTCGGTCACTACCAGATCCTGGGCCACGTCGACCAGACGACGGGTCAGGTAACCGGAGTTCGCGGTCTTCAGCGCGGTATCCGCCAGACCCTTACGAGCACCGTGGGTGGAGATGAAGTACTGGAGTACGTTCAGGCCTTCCCGGAAGTTCGCGGTGATCGGGGTCTCGATGATCGAGCCGTCCGGCTTGGCCATCAGACCACGCATACCTGCCAGCTGACGGATCTGGGCCGCGGAGCCCCGCGCACCCGAGTCAGCCATCATGTACATGGAGTTGAAGGACTCCTGATCGACTTCCTTGCCCTCGCGATCGACGACCTTCTCTTTCGAGAGGTTGGCCATCATCGCCTTGGACACTTCGTCGTTGGCCTTCGACCACAGGTCGATCACCTTGTTGTACTTCTCGCCCTGGGTTACCAGGCCGGAGGCGTACTGGCTCTCGATCTCCTTCACTTCGTCGGTGGCGGCGTTGATGATCCGCGCCTTTTCGTCCGGGATGACGAAGTCGTTGACGCCGATGGACACGCCGGAAATGGTCGAGTAGGCGAAACCGGTGTACATCAGCTGGTCGGCGAAGATGACGGTGTCCTTCAGACCCACCACGCGATAGCAGTGGTTGATCAGCTTGGAGATCGCCTTCTTCTTCATCGACTGGTTGACCACGTCGAACGGCAGGCCGGCCGGAACGACCTGGAACAGCAGCGCGCGGCCGACGGTGGTGTCGACGATACGGGTATTGGCGGTCAGTTGGCCGTCTTCACCCTTGATCTTTTCGTTGATGCGCACTTTCACACGAGCGTGCAGGGACGCCTGGCCGCTGCGGTAGGCGCGGTCGACTTCCTGCAGGTCGGCGAAGGCCATGCCCTCGCCCTTCGCGTTGATCGCTTCACGGGTCATGTAGTACAGACCCATTACCACGTCCTGCGACGGAACGATGATCGGCTCGCCGTTGGCGGGCGACAGGATGTTGTTGGTGGACATCATCAGCGCGCGCGCTTCCAGCTGGGCCTCGAGGGTCAGCGGAACGTGGACGGCCATCTGGTCACCGTCGAAGTCGGCGTTGTACGCGGCGCAGACCAGCGGGTGCAGCTGGATCGCCTTGCCTTCGATGAGGACCGGCTCGAACGCCTGGATGCCCAGACGGTGCAGGGTCGGCGCACGGTTCAGGAGAACCGGATGCTCGCGGATAACTTCGGCGAGAACGTCCCAGACCTCGGGCAGCTCGCGCTCGACCATTTTCTTGGCGGCCTTGATGGTGGTGGCCATGCCACGACCTTCCAGCTTGCCGAAGATGAACGGCTTGAACAGCTCCAGGGCCATCTTCTTCGGCAGACCGCACTGGTGCAGGCGCAGGGTCGGGCCCACGGTGATCACGGAACGACCGGAGTAGTCCACGCGCTTGCCGAGCAGGTTCTGACGGAAGCGACCTTGCTTGCCCTTGATCATGTCGGCCAGCGACTTCAGCGGACGCTTGTTCGAGCCGGTGATGGCGCGACCGCGACGGCCGTTGTCGAGCAGGGCGTCGACGGCTTCCTGCAGCATGCGCTTTTCGTTGCGCACGATGATGTCCGGAGCGGCCAGGTCGAGCAGGCGCTTCAGACGGTTGTTACGGTTGATCACCCGACGATATAGGTCGTTCAGGTCGGAAGTCGCGAAGCGACCGCCATCCAGCGGAACCAGCGGACGCAGGTCCGGCGGCAGCACCGGCAGGACGGTCAGGACCATCCACTCAGGCTTGTTGCCGGAGCCCTGGAAGGCTTCCATCAGCTTCAGGCGCTTGGACAGCTTCTTGATCTTGGTTTCCGAGTTGGTCTGCGGAATCTCTTCGCGCAGGCGGCCGATCTCGTGCTCCAGGTCGATGGCGTTGAGCAGTTCGTGAACGGCTTCGGCGCCCATGCGAGCATCGAAATCGTCACCGAACTCTTCGAGGGCCTCGAAGTATTGCTCGTCGTTCAGCAGTTGGCCCTTTTCCAGAGTGGTCATGCCCGGATCGATCACCACGTAGCTCTCGAAATAGAGCACGCGCTCGATATCGCGCAGGGTCATGTCCAGCAGCAGGCCGATACGGGACGGCAGCGACTTCAGGAACCAGATGTGGGCAACCGGCGAAGCCAGCTCGATGTGGCCCATGCGCTCGCGGCGCACCTTGGCCAGGGCGACTTCCACGCCGCACTTCTCGCAGATCACACCGCGGTGCTTGAGGCGCTTGTACTTGCCGCACAGGCACTCGTAGTCCTTCACCGGGCCGAAGATCTTGGCGCAGAACAGGCCGTCGCGCTCCGGCTTGAAGGTACGGTAGTTGATGGTTTCCGGCTTTTTAACTTCGCCGAAAGACCAGGAACGAATCATCTCGGGCGAAGCCAGGCCAATACGGATGGCATCGAACTCTTCGATTTGACCCTGGTTTTTCAACAGATTAAGCAAGTCTTTCAAGGCCTTTCCTCCTCACGGACCCGGTGCGACCGGCCTTGACCAGCCGCACCGTCTAGCGTCACGTGTTATTCGGTTTCCAGTTCGATGTCGATGCCGAGCGAACGGATCTCTTTGATCAGAACGTTGAAGGACTCGGGCATGCCGGCCTCCATGCGGTGATCGCCGTCCACGATGTTCTTGTACATCTTGGTCCGGCCGTTCACGTCGTCCGACTTGACCGTCAGCATTTCCTGCAGGGTGTACGCCGCGCCATAGGCTTCCAGCGCCCACACCTCCATCTCACCGAAGCGCTGACCACCGAACTGTGCCTTACCACCCAGCGGCTGCTGGGTAACCAGGCTGTACGAGCCGGTGGAACGGGCGTGCATCTTGTCGTCCACCAGGTGGTTCAGCTTGAGCATGTACATGTAGCCGACGGTGGTCGGACGCTCGAACTGGTTGCCGGTACGGCCGTCGAACAGACGCATCTGGCCGCTTTCCGGCAGGTCGGCCAGCTTCAGCATGGCCTTGATCTCGCGTTCCTTGGCGCCATCGAACACCGGGGTCGCCATCGGTACGCCACCGCGCAGGTTCTTGGCCAGCGCGAGGATCTCGTTGTCGCCCAGCTCGTCGAGGTTTTCCTCGCGACCGCCGATCTCGTTGTAGATCTCGTGCAGGAACTTACGCAGTTCGGCGACCTTGCGCTGCTCTTCGAGCATGCGGTTGATCTTCTCGCCCAGCCCCTTGGCCGCGAGGCCCAGGTGGGTTTCGAGGATCTGGCCGACGTTCATACGCGACGGTACGCCCAACGGGTTGAGGACGATGTCGACCGGGGTGCCGTTGGCATCGTGCGGCATGTCTTCCACCGGCATGATCACCGAGACCACACCCTTGTTACCGTGACGGCCGGCCATCTTGTCGCCCGGCTGGATGCGACGCTTGATCGCCAGGTAGACCTTGACGATCTTCAGCACGCCCGGAGCCAAGTCGTCGCCCTGCTGCAGCTTGCGCTTCTTGTCCTCGAACTTGTCGTCCAGGAGCTGGCGACGATCGCTGATGTAGGCCTGGGCCTTCTCCAGCTGTTCGTTCAGGGCGTCGTCGGCCATGCGCAGCTTGAACCACTGGCCGCGCTCGAGGCCGTCGAGGTAGTCGTCGGTGATCTCCGTACCCTTCTTCAGCGCCGGGCCACCTTCAGCCTTGGCACCGACCAGGGCGGCACGCAGACGCTCGAAGGTCGCGCCTTCGACGATGCGGAACTCTTCGTTCAGGTCCTTGCGGATCTGGTCGAGTTGCATCTTCTCGATGGACAGAGCGCGGGAGTCGCGCTCGACGCCGTCGCGGGTGAAGACCTGAACGTCGATGACGGTACCCTTGGTGCCGGTCGGCACACGCAGGGAGGTGTCCTTCACGTCGGACGCCTTCTCACCGAAGATCGCGCGCAGCAGCTTCTCTTCCGGAGTCAGCTGGGTCTCGCCTTTCGGAGTGACCTTGCCGACCAGGATGTCGCCGGCCTGCACTTCGGCGCCGACGTAGACGATACCGGCTTCGTCCAGCTTGTTCAGCGCGGCCTCGCCCACGTTCGGGATGTCCGCGGTGATTTCCTCTGGGCCGAGCTTGGTGTCACGAGCGACGCAGGTCAGTTCCTGGATGTGGATCGTGGTGAAACGATCTTCCTGGACCACGCGCTCGGACAGGCAGATGGAGTCTTCGAAGTTGAAGCCGTTCCAGGGCATGAACGCTACGCGCATGTTCTGGCCCAGGGCCAGTTCGCCCATGTCGGTGGACGGACCGTCGGCCAGGATGTCGCCGCGCGCAACCACGTCACCCTTGCTCACCAGCGGACGCTGGTTGATGCAGGTGTTCTGGTTGGAACGGGTGTACTTGGTCAGGTTGTAGATGTCGACACCCGCTTCGCCGGTCTCGACCTCGTCATCCGCCACGCGAACCACGACACGGCTGGCATCGACCGAGTCGATCACACCACCACGGCGAGCCACGACGCAGACGCCGGAGTCGCGCGCCACGTTGCGCTCCATGCCGGTACCCACCAGCGGCTTGTCGGCACGCAGGGTCGGCACGGCCTGACGCTGCATGTTCGAGCCCATGAGTGCGCGGTTGGCGTCATCGTGCTCGAGGAACGGAATCAGCGAGGCAGCTACGGAAACGACCTGCTTCGGCGACACGTCCATCAGGGTCACGTCTTCCGGCGCCTTCACGGTGAATTCGTTCAGGTGACGCACGGCCACCAGTTCGTCCACCAGTTGACCCTTCTCGTTGAGGGTCGCCGAAGCCTGGGCAATGACGTGGTCGGCTTCTTCGATCGCCGACAGGAACACGATCTCGTCGGTTACCAGGCTGTCCTTGACTACGCGGTACGGGCTCTCGAGGAAGCCGTACTTGTTGGTGCGGGCGTAGGTCGCCAGGGAGTTGATCAGACCGATGTTCGGACCTTCAGGGGTTTCGATCGGGCACACGCGGCCGTAGTGGGTCGGGTGTACGTCACGAACCTCGAAGCCCGCACGCTCACGGGTCAGACCGCCCGGGCCGAGCGCGGAGACGCGGCGCTTGTGGGTGATCTCGGAAAGCGGGTTGTTCTGGTCCATGAACTGCGACAGCTGGCTCGAACCGAAGAACTCCTTGATCGCGGCAGCCACCGGCTTGGCGTTGATCAGGTCCTGCGGCATCAGGCCTTCGCTTTCGGCCATGGACAGGCGTTCCTTGACCGCGCGCTCGACGCGCACCAGGCCCACGCGGAACTGGTTCTCGGCCATTTCGCCGACGCAACGGACGCGACGGTTGCCCAGGTGGTCGATGTCATCGACGATGCCCTTGCCGTTACGGATGTCGACGAGGGTCTTGAGCACATCGATGATGTCTTCCTTGCTCAGGACGCCCGGACCTTCGATCTCGGTACGACCGATACGGCGGTTGAACTTCATCCGGCCCACGGCCGACAGGTCGTAACGCTCGGCGCTGAAGAACAGGTTGCCGAACAGGGTCTCGGCAGCTTCCTTGGTCGGCGGCTCGCCCGGACGCATCATCCGGTAGATTTCGACCAGGGCTTCCAGCTGGTTGCTGGTGTTGTCGATCTTCAGGGTGTCGGAGATGAACGGACCGCAGTCGATGTCGTTGGTGTACAGAGTCTCGATGCGCACGACCTGGGCCTTGGCCACCTTGGCCAGGAGGTCGAGGGTCAGCTCGGTGTTGCACTCGGCGATGATCTCGCCGGTAGCCGGATGCACGATCGCCTTGGCGATGGTACGGCCGATCAGGTAGTCGAACGGCACTTCCAGCTGGCTCACGCCAGCCTTTTCCAGCTGGTTGATGTGGCGGGCAGTGATACGACGCCCCTGCTCCACGATCACCTTGCCGCTGCCATCCTTGATGTCGATGCTCGCGACTTCACCGCGCAGACGCTGCGGGACCAGTTCCAGGTTCAGGGTCTCGCCCTTGATGTGGAAGACGTTGGTCGCGTAGAAGGCGTTGAGGATCTCTTCGGTGCTGTAGCCGAGCGCGCGCAGCAGTACCGAGGCCGGCAGCTTGCGGCGACGGTCGATACGGACGAACACGCAGTCCTTCGGATCGAACTCGAAGTCCAGCCAGGAACCGCGGTAAGGAATGATCCGCGCGGAGTACAGCAGCTTGCCGGAGCTGTGGGTCTTGCCACGGTCGTGGTCGAAGAACACGCCCGGGGAACGGTGCAGCTGGGAGACGATGACACGCTCGGTACCGTTGATGATGAAGGTACCGTTCTCGGTCATCAGGGGGATTTCCCCCATGTAGACTTCTTGTTCCTTGATGTCCTTGATCGCCTTGTTCGACGACTCGCGGTCGAAGATGATCAGGCGAACTTTCACGCGCAGCGGTACGGCGAAGGTCACGCCGCGCAGCACGCACTCCTTGACATCGAATGCCGGCTCACCCAGACGGTAGCCGACGTATTCCAGGGCAGCATTGCCGGAATAGCTGATAATCGGGAAAACGGACTTGAAGGCCGCGTGCAGACCGATATCGCGGAACTGCTCCTTGGTTGCGCCAGCCTGCAGGAATTCGCGATAGGAATCCAGCTGGATGGCCAGCAAATACGGCACATCCATGACGTCCGGCAACTTGCTAAAGTCCTTGCGGATACGTTTTTTCTCAGTGTATGAGTAAGCCATCAGCGTTCCCCAGCTTGGTCACCTGCTTGTTTGGCGTCTCCGACGGGAGCAGCCGGAAAATCTTGCAGACCCCTTGGCCTGCATTGCCCACTCGGGGCACTTTCACGTCGTGGGTGGAACGCCCGAGGCGAGTCCACCCATAACGGAAAAAGGCCGGTGGCAAAAGCCACCAGCCATCAGCCTTTCGCTTGACGCTCGGGCTGTAGACGCAAGGTCGTCGCTTACTTGAGCTCGACTTTGGCGCCTGCTTCTTCCAGGGCTTTCTTGGCGGCTTCGGCTTCTTCTTTCGAAGCGCCTTCCTTCACCACGCCCGGAGCGCCGTCTACGACAGCCTTGGCTTCTTTCAGACCCAGACCGGTCAGTTCGCGAACGACCTTGATCACGTTCACTTTCTTGTCGCCAGCTTCGGCCAGGACGATGGTGAACTCGGTCTGCTCTTCGGCAGCGGCAGCAGCCGGGCCAGCAGCGGCAACGGTAGCGGCAGCAGCGGTAACGCCGAACTTCTCTTCCATCGCCTTGATCAGTTCGACCACTTGCATGACGGACATTTCGGATACGGCGTTGATGATGTCTTCGTTGGTCAGAGCCATGACTCTAATTCCTGTATTGGGGGACGGCCTGCGGCCATCGTATTAAACAAATAAGATTGAAAGCGCTTGCGAGCCGACTTAGGCGGCAGCAGCTTCTTTCTGGTCGCGAATGGCCGCCAGAGTACGAGCCAGCTTGCTGGTAGCGCCCTGAATCACGCTCATCAGCTGCGATACGGCTTCGTCGTAGGTCGGCAGGCTTGCCAGTACGTCGATCTGATTGGCTGCGAGGAACTGACCCTCGAAGGCAGCCGCCTTGATCTCGAACTTGTCCTGACCCTTGGCGAACTCACGGAAGATACGAGCGGCAGCGCCCGGATGTTCGTTGGAGAAAGCGATCAGGGTCGGGCCTTTGAACACGTCGTTGAGCACGTCGAACTGGGTGCCTTCAACGGCGCGCTTGAGCAGGGTGTTACGTACGACTTTCACGTACACACCAGCTTCGCGGGCCTCTTTACGGAGTCCGGTCATGGCGCCTACGGTCACGCCACGGGCATCGGCCACGACAGCGGACAGGGCAGCTTTGGCAGCCTCGTTGACTTCAGCGACGATGGCCTTCTTGTCTTCGAGTTTAATTGCCACGGGTTTACTCCTGGATGTTACCGTTTCGTCCAGCCGGGGCCGGACGTCGTTTTGGTGTCTGATTCGGTAACCGAATCGGGAGCACCATCTGCGTAGGCTTGTGGTTTAAGGCTTGCGCCACCTACGGTCTTGGATAGCCCCCGCCAGGCAGGGACCCCAATACCTGTGCAGCGGGCAGAACCCGCTGCACGATTTCACTTAGGCTTCCAGGGAAGCCAGGTCGATCTGCAGGCCCGGACCCATGGTGGTGCTCAGGGTCACGCGCTTGACGTACACGCCTTTCGACGAGGACGGCTTCAGGCGCTTCAGGTCAGCCAGCAGTGCTTCAACGTTCTGCTGCAGCTTGGCCGGTTCGAAATCGACCTTACCGACGGAGCTGTGGATGATGCCGTTCTTGTCGGTACGGAAACGTACCTGACCAGCCTTGGCATTCTTCACGGCGGTAGCGACGTCCGGAGTCACGGTGCCGACTTTCGGGTTCGGCATCAGACCACGCGGGCCGAGGATCTGGCCCAGCTGACCGACGACACGCATGGCATCCGGGGAAGCGATGACGACGTCGTAGTTCAGGTCGCCGCCTTTCATTTCGGCAGCCAGCTCGTCCATACCCACCTTGTCGGCGCCGGCAGCCAGAGCGGCTTCGGCAGCCGGACCCTGGGTGAAGACGGCAACGCGGACGCTCTTGCCGGTGCCGTTCGGCAGGACGGTGGCGCCACGAACGACCTGGTCGGATTTACGCGGATCGACGCCGAGGTTCACGGCAACGTCCACGGACTCCTTGAACTTGATGGTGGACAGCTCGGCCAGCAGCTTGGCGGCCTCTTCGAAGCTGTACTGCTTGCCGGCAACTACTTTCTCGGCAATCGCCTTCTGGCGCTTGGTCAGCTTAGCCATTACACACCCTCCACGTTCAGGCCCATGCTGCGCGCGGAGCCAGCGATGGTACGTACAGCAGCGTCCAGATCAGCAGCGGTCAGGTCAGCCTGCTTGGTCTTGGCGATCTCTTCCAGCTGGGCACGGGTAACGGTGCCGACTTTCTGGGAGTTCGGACGAGCGGAGCCGCTGGTGATGCCAGCTGCTTTTTTCAGCAGGACGGCAGCCGGGGTGCTCTTGGTTTCGAAGGTGAAGCTACGGTCGCTGTAAACGGTGATGATCACAGGAGTCGGCAGGCCCGGCTCTTGGCCTTGGGTCTTGGCGTTGAACGCCTTGCAGAATTCCATGATGTTCACGCCGTGCTGACCCAGGGCAGGGCCGACCGGCGGCGACGGGTTGGCCTGACCGGCCTTTACTTGCAGCTTGATATAAGCCTGGATTTTCTTAGCCATTTGCTACTCCAAATTCGGGTACAAGCGCCTGAAGGCTCCCCGGTTGCTTTCGCGTTTATCCCAGTGACGACAAAACCCCGCAGCCTTGGGCTGCGGGGTGAGGGATGCGTTTTCAGCTAGACCTTTTCGACCTGACTGAACTCCAGCTCCACCGGGGTAGAGCGGCCAAAGATGAGCACGGCCACTTGGATCCGGCTCTTCTCGTAGTTAACTTCTTCGACGACACCATTGAAGTCGGCGAAAGGACCATCGATGACACGAACGGTCTCGCCCGGCTCGAACAGGGTCTTCGGCTTGGGCTTGTCGCCGCTATCGGCCACGCGACGCAGGATTGCATCAGCCTCACGATCGGTGATCGGAGCCGGCTTGTCGGCAGTCCCGCCGATGAAGCCCATGACGCGCGGGGTATCCTTCACCAGGTGCCAGGTACCTTCGTTCATTTCCATCTGAACCAGCACATAGCCAGGGAAGAATTTGCGCTCGCTCTTGCGCTTCTGGCCGTTCCGCATCTCCACCACTTCTTCGGTGGGAACCAGAATCTCGCCGAACTCTTCTTCCATGCCAGCAAGCTTGACACGCTCGATCAGCGAGCGCATGACATGCTTCTCGTAGCCCGAGTATGCATGCACAACGTACCAACGCTTAGCCACGGCGCACCCTTAACCTACAATCATGGAAACCAACCAACCCAGCAGGGAATCGAGCCCCCACAGCAGCAGCGCCATTACCAGCACTACCGCGACCACGATCAGCGTGGTCTGAGTTGTTTCTTGACGACTCGGCCATACGACCTTGCGAATCTCGACGCGCGCTTCCTTAGCAAGACTAAAGAAGGCCTGCCCCTTGGCCGTTTGCAGAGCCAGGAAAGCAGCGATCACCGCCAGAACGAGAATACCGAGAACGCGATACAGGATTGGTTGAGCCGAAAAGTACTGATTGCCCACAACGGCAACCACAACCAGAACGGCAACCAAGAGCCATTTCAAGAGATCAAAACGTGATTCTTTGGCTTCTGCCTTGGCATTCATCTGTTAGGAATCTCGTGAAGAAAAGCCAGATTTACTTGGGAAATCTGGCAGGCCAGGAGGGAATCGAACCCCCAACCTGCGGTTTTGGAGACCGCCGCTCTGCCAATTGAGCTACTGGCCTGAAGCAAAATCAGGCCGGCCATTATGCCGGCCTGAGAGGGGAAGATCAACCGATATTATTCGATGATCTTGGCAACCACGCCGGCACCAACGGTACGGCCGCCTTCGCGGATCGCGAAGCGCAGGCCATCTTCCATGGCGATCGGAGCGATCAGGGTGACAACCATCTTGATGTTGTCGCCCGGCATTACCATCTCTACGCCTTCCGGCAGCTCGCAGTTACCGGTCACGTCGGTGGTACGGAAGTAGAACTGCGGACGGTAGCCCTTGAAGAACGGAGTGTGACGACCACCTTCTTCCTTGGACAGCACGTACACTTCGCACTCGAACTTGGTGTGCGGCTTGATGGTGCCCGGCTTGGCCAGTACCTGGCCACGCTCTACGTCTTCACGCTTGGTGCCGCGCAGCAGGATACCAACGTTCTCACCAGCACGACCTTCGTCGAGCAGCTTGCGGAACATTTCAACGCCGGTGCAGGTGGTCTTGGTGGTCGCCTTGATGCCGACGATTTCCACCTCTTCCTGGACCTTGATGATGCCGCGCTCTACACGACCGGTTACCACGGTACCGCGGCCGGAGATCGAGAACACGTCTTCGATCGGCATCAGGAACGGCTGGTCGATGGCACGAACCGGCTCCGGAATGTAGGAGTCCAGGGTCTCTACCAGCTTCTGCACGGCGCTTACGCCGATGCCGTTGTCATCTTTACCTTCCAGCGCCATCAGCGCGGAACCGATGATGATCGGAGTGTCGTCGCCCGGGAAGTCGTAGGTGTTCAGCAGATCGCGAACTTCCATCTCGACCAGTTCCAGCAGCTCGGCGTCGTCGACCATGTCAGCCTTGTTCAGGAACACGACGATGTAGGGAACGCCTACCTGGCGGGACAGCAGGATGTGCTCGCGGGTCTGCGGCATGGGGCCGTCGGCAGCCGAGCAAACCAGGATCGCGCCGTCCATCTGGGCAGCACCGGTGATCATGTTCTTCACGTAGTCGGCGTGACCGGGGCAGTCAACGTGAGCGTAGTGACGAACAGCGGAATCGTATTCAACGTGCGAGGTGTTGATGGTGATACCGCGGGCCTTTTCTTCCGGCGCGTTGTCGATCTGATCGAAAGCACGAGCAGAACCACCCCAGGTGTCGGAGCAGACCTTGGTCAGTGCAGCGGTCAGAGTGGTCTTGCCATGGTCAACGTGACCGATGGTGCCGACGTTGACGTGCGGTTTGTTACGTTCGAATTTTTCCTTAGCCACGACAGTAAACCTCTTACTTAAAGGGCTGAATCAACCTTGTTTTTTAACCAGCGCTTCGACGATGTTCGACGGAGCTTCGGCGTATTTGGAGAATTCCATGGAGTAGCTCGCGCGACCCTGGGACATGGAACGCACGTCGGTCGCATAACCGAACATCTCACCCAGCGGAACCTCGGCACGAATAACCTTACCGGAAACCGTGTCCTCCATCCCCTGAATCAGACCACGACGACGGTTCAGGTCGCCCATCACGTCACCCATGTAGTCCTCAGGAGTCACCACCTCTACCTTCATGATCGGCTCGAGCACCTTGCCGCCGCCCTTCTGGGCCAGCTGCTTGGTCGCCATGGAAGCAGCGATCTTGAACGCCATCTCGTTGGAGTCGACGTCATGGTAGGAACCATCGAAAACGGTAGCCTTCAGGCCGATGAGCGGATAGCCGGCAACGACGCCGTTCTTCATCTGCTCTTCGATACCCTTCTGGATCGCCGGGATGTATTCCTTCGGAACCACACCGCCCACGACTTCGTTCTCGAACACCAGGCCTTCGGTGATGTTGCCCTTCTCGTCCACGTCCGCGGCCGAGAAACGGATCCAGCAATGACCGAACTGACCGCGACCACCGGACTGGCGAACGAACTTGCCTTCGATCTCCACGTTGTCCTTGGTGATGGTCTCACGGTAGGCAACCTGCGGCTTGCCGATGTTGGCCTCGACACCGAACTCGCGCTTCATGCGGTCGACGATGATGTCCAGGTGCAACTCGCCCAT
>NZ_KV828397.1:0-2146 GCF_001836405.1 Pseudomonas sp. HMSC057H01
CCGTACTCACCCCAGCCCCGCTCAGCGCCGCCAGTGCGATCTGTCGCATGTTCGCCGCCGGCAGGTTGTCTTGTTCGGGACAGGGGAACTCGGCGATGGTGCGGAGCGCCAGGTGTGCGTCCCCGTCAGCAAAGTGCGAGATAACCGCGCCTGCGCGCCCGATTGCTATGGGCATACCATTCCGCAGGTATGGGCGTACCGAGTCGATCTGCATGCCCATGCCCGAGCGGAGAACGATAGTGATGGAGTTCATGATCAGTTGCTCCCTGCTGCCTTGGTCAACGCATTGAGCAGAGCCCGCTTCTGTTGCTGACCATGCAGGTACTCGCGCAGGGCAACGACGATCAGGGAGTTCATGCTGCGCGAGTCTCGCTTGGCTTCAGCTTCCACCTCGGCCCTCAGTCCGTCCGGCAGTCGGACAACGAACTTGTCCATGTCCCGGCTGGTGCTGGCCGGCAGTTCGGTTACAACGGCTGCTCGTTTCATAGTTTCTCCAGGGCGAGCAAGGGCCCGCCGGCATTTGTGGCTTTGCCAAAATCGGTTGGGTTATGGGTTTATTGGTGCGTCAGGGGCATGCCGAACTTGCACCCCCTTCGGTGATCCGGTGTTGGTGATAACCGAACAGTCCGTCCAGGTCGATGTCGTACACCTCCTTCCAGGCATCCGCAGGCCACGCCCGGACACGGCCATAGAGAGGGTCTTCGACATAGTTGGGCTGGACTCCGTGGGAATCGCACCATGCACGCAATTTGCGCCAGGCCTGCGGGTCGAATTGAGTCTTGGTGAGGTTCTCTACTGCCTTGACCGTCGCCTGCCGGGTACCACGCCCGAGTTCATCTGCAAGACGACGTGCCTCGCGGACGGCGGCTGAAGCCGATGCCATTGCAGTGGCCTCTCGCCGGGAACCGATCTCTGCCTTGGTGGCGATGGCGTGGTCGCGCTCTTCGATGGCCTTCTGCTCAGAGCGCTTGGATTCCAGTAGGTGCTCCAGTGCCTGGATGTAGTCACCGGGGAGGGCCGGGAGCGTTTGCTTGGCCCGTGCCTCCAACTCGTGCAGTCGATCCAGGCATTTCGCGCGGAGCGGAATGCTGTAGCCCGTCAGGAGGATTTCGACCTCGCGGCGGGGCAGATTGAAGCAATGCTGGAGCCGCCCATAAGCGTCCGGGACATCTCCTGAAAAGTCAGGAGATCTTCCGTCGGCGTCGATCTGATATCCGAGCTCAAGGAGCATCTTGCGAATATCGGCAATGACGTTGTCATGGCGCTTTCCAGTCAATTCGGCAATCTCGCGGCTCGACATGGTGACGGCGTTGGTTGTGGTGATCAGGCTCATGCTGCAGCCCTCCTTTCGCGAGTGGCTTCGAGCATTGCTTTCAACTCGCCTACCTGGCCATCGAGCAGACTTCCCCAGTCGTCGGCCAAATACTGGCCAACACCGGCCAGGCGCTTGTTGTGGGACGGGAACTGTTCGGCCTGGTAGATCGCCCGGAAGATGGCGGACAGGTCGTAGAGGGTGCTGACGGCGAGCTCGATGGAATCGTAGGCCTTGGCGGCCAGGTCGAATGCTTCGGGCGCAACTTGGGTAGGGCTTGCCATTGTGGGGGAACTCCATAGCTGATTAGGGAGCTGCCACCGACCGTCGCCAAACGGAATAGGGTGGCAGACCGCGCGGGGTTGGCGAACCGGGGCTATGGAACCCGGCAGACCCGAAGGTCTCCCCACGCGATCTGCCATAGAGAGACACCGGGTAGCCGGTGCACGCCCAAACGGCAGGCACAAAAAAAGCGCCTGATGTTGGGTTGGCGCTGTCGCGCCATAGCCTGTCGGGTCGCCAAACCCGGCCACTGAATTTGCAGTGACGGGCCGAGCATAGTCCCGACTGTGAACAAGGGTCAAGTTCATCTCGTTCTCCGCGATTCAAACCGGCGATTTGCCGGTTTTACCCATCTGCAGGTATCCACCGCACAACCGCCTCAGTCGAAGCGGCTGTACGCTGGGTTTCCAGCCCCTGCCACGCCAAGCCAAGCCGTTCTCTGCCACGCCAGGCCAAACCCGGCCAAGCCACGTGATGCCTTCGCACCGGACAGCACTCCACCTGAAGCGCTCGCCGCTGCGTCAGATCAGCCCTCTCTGTTGCAGGTCGTTC
>NZ_KV828398.1:0-1170 GCF_001836405.1 Pseudomonas sp. HMSC057H01
AGAGTAGGGAAAATAAATCTGTCCCCTTTATTCGCTTGGCGGCAATTCGACGATGATCCTGACGGAGGTACGACTCTTCGCGGCCTGCTGGTTCTGGTCGCGCAACAGCGTGTCGGCAATCGCTCCGGGCGAGTTGAACCCAGAGCCCTCAAGCGAAGGCCAAAGCCCTACCCATTACTGACCTGCACACGTCAATCTGCTCGGGCAGCGATCAAGAAACACGGTCATCCGAAAAGGGTTAAGTAAGTGCCATTCAAATCTGTCCCCTTTATTCGCTGGCTGGATTCGAGGTCAACGAGAAAGTCAGAATCAGAGTCATGCAGGGCTGCTTGGTGATTACCGCAGAGTGAAATAAATAGCCCCGGCAAGGCCGGGGCTTTTCAATGCTGACGTGCTAAATCAAGAGCAACCGCCAATTTGATCCTACTCTGTCGTGAACGAAGCGACCTCTCGTACTTCTTCACACTAGTAGTTTGAAAGTCCACTACCTCCCCATTAGACCTTGAAACCTCAAGCCAAACCACTTCACTCCCATTAACTAGGATCGTATATAAATCCTCAGCTTGCTCAGGCGTCCAACTCAACACAAATGCGCTACCAATCAAGCCGAGCCTGTCCGCCAAGATAGAGAACAACTGATTTCCCGATTCTCTAAGCCCGCCCCATGACTTAGATAGCTCTTCACGACAAGATTGCTCCGCAAGGCTTCCAATTAATTTCACTTAACAACCCCCGGAGTAGTCGTTATTAAGTTACCAAACCTATCAGTAAGAACAGTCATGGTAGAGGTAGGCTGACCACTGAACTTATCAATACCAATAGGCCCACTGAGATTCACTTCTCGAACATATCGAATACCTTGCGCACTTTCTAACATTCGCGTTACAGGCGCACTCACCACCTCTTTACTTTGAAGCAAAGTGCGAAGCTCAGCCTGCCCTATAGTGAATTGGCTTGCATTTACCTCTGGATTGAAGTGACGACTTACAACGTGCTCCCAACCCGCACTTTTGTCACCAGTCATCAAGTTAACGCGTGACTGAACACGCCCAGGAACTTGAATAGCCGCTTCAGCAGCAGTCCCAGTTGCTTTTGGACCCCCACCCAGCCTACCCAAGTCCCCCACTGCCCCGAGTTGCGAACTCATACTACCGGAAACAGGTGACTCCG
>NZ_KV828399.1:0-1639 GCF_001836405.1 Pseudomonas sp. HMSC057H01
TTTGCGGTTCATGCGAACTTTCGGTTCGTCGACTTCACCTTACAACACACAATCATCAGATTGTTTGGGTGTTATATGGTCAAGCCTCACGGGCAATTAGTACTGGTTAGCTCAACGCCTCACAACGCTTACACACCCAGCCTATCAACGTCGTAGTCTTCGACGGCCCTTCAGGGGAATCAAGTTCCCAGTGAGATCTCATCTTGAGGCAAGTTTCCCGCTTAGATGCTTTCAGCGGTTATCTTTTCCGAACATAGCTACCCGGCAATGCCACTGGCGTGACAACCGGAACACCAGAGGTTCGTCCACTCCGGTCCTCTCGTACTAGGAGCAGCCCCTCTCAAATCTCAAACGTCCACGGCAGATAGGGACCGAACTGTCTCACGACGTTCTAAACCCAGCTCGCGTACCACTTTAAATGGCGAACAGCCATACCCTTGGGACCGGCTTCAGCCCCAGGATGTGATGAGCCGACATCGAGGTGCCAAACACCGCCGTCGATATGAACTCTTGGGCGGTATCAGCCTGTTATCCCCGGAGTACCTTTTATCCGTTGAGCGATGGCCCTTCCATACAGAACCACCGGATCACTAAGACCTACTTTCGTACCTGCTCGACGTGTCTGTCTCGCAGTCAAGCGCGCTTTTGCCTTTATACTCTGCGACCGATTTCCGACCGGTCTGAGCGCACCTTCGTACTCCTCCGTTACTCTTTAGGAGGAGACCGCCCCAGTCAAACTGCCCACCATACACTGTCCTCGATCCGGATCACGGACCAGAGTTAGAACCTCAAGCATGCCAGGGTGGTATTTCAAGGATGGCTCCACGCGAACTGGCGTCCACGCTTCAAAGCCTCCCACCTATCCTACACAAGCAGGCTCAAAGTCCAGTGCAAAGCTACAGTAAAGGTTCACGGGGTCTTTCCGTCTAGCCGCGGATACACTGCATCTTCACAGCGATTTCAATTTCACTGAGTCTCGGGTGGAGACAGCGCCGCCATCGTTACGCCATTCGTGCAGGTCGGAACTTACCCGACAAGGAATTTCGCTACCTTAGGACCGTTATAGTTACGGCCGCCGTTTACCGGGGCTTCGATCAAGAGCTTCGCTTGCGCTAACCCCATCAATTAACCTTCCGGCACCGGGCAGGCGTCACACCCTATACGTCCACTTTCGTGTTTGCAGAGTGCTGTGTTTTTAATAAACAGTCGCAGCGGCCTGGTATCTTCGACCAGCCAGAGCTTACGGAGTAAATCCTTCACCCTAGCCGGCGCACCTTCTCCCGAAGTTACGGTGCCATTTTGCCTAGTTCCTTCACCCGAGTTCTCTCAAGCGCCTTGGTATTCTCTACCCGACCACCTGTGTCGGTTTGGGGTACGGTTCCTGGTTACCTGAAGCTTAGAAGCTTTTCTTGGAAGCATGGCATCAACCACTTCGTCATCTAAAAGACGACTCGTCATCAGCTCTCGGCCTTGAAACCCCGGATTTACCTAAGATTTCAGCCTACCACCTTAAACTTGGACAACCAACGCCAAGCTGGCCTAGCCTTCTCCGTCCCTCCATCGCAGTAACCAGAAGTACAGGAATATTAACCTGTTTCCCATCGACTACGCTTTTCAGCCTCGCCTTAGGAACCGACTA
>NZ_KV828400.1:0-19025 GCF_001836405.1 Pseudomonas sp. HMSC057H01
AGGTTGTTTCTGATCTCCGAGCCGGAGTCGAGCGACGCGAATTGATGATTGAGGCGCTGCGTAAGCACATCGCCGCCCTGCCGAGGTATTGCAGAAGATGATCAGTATCAAGCCAGAAGGGTTCCAGCAGCAGCTCGCCGACCTGACTGAGCTTGAGCAGCGGCAGATTCCTTACGCGACAGCCACTGCGCTTACGCGGACCGCTCAAGGCCTGATGGATCGATTGCGCGATGAGATGCGTGTCGTGTTCGACCGCCCGACCCCGTACACCCTGAACAGCCTGCGCATGGTGCCAGCCAGGAAAGACCGGCTCGAAGCGCGGGTTTGGTTCAAGGACGAAGCGGACGGTGCGCAGCCTGCATCGGTGTGGATTGCCCCCGAGGTCCACGGTGGGCCGCGTCGGAACAAGCCGGCCGAGCTTCAGCTCAGGGCCAAGGGGATCTTGCCCGAAGGTAAGTACGTGGTACCCGGCGCCGGTGCGGACCTCGATCGCTACGGGAACATCAAGCGCGGACAGGTCACCAGGGCGTTGAGCGGCATTCGCGGCTTCAGCCAAGCCGGGTACAACGCGAACGCCACTGATAGCAGACGGAGCAGAGCGAAGGGTAATGCTCGCCGCTACTTCGTCATGACACGCAAGGGCAAGCCTATAGGCATTGCTGAGCGCACAGGCCGAGGCCGGGATGCCGTCTCGATCATCATGGCCTTCGTGTCTCGCCCTTCGTATCGCCGCCGGCTGAGCTTCTTCGAGATCGCGCAGCAGTATGCCGACGAGAACCTGCCGCGTGAGTTCGAGGTGGCGATGCGCGGCGTGGCTGCTCGGTTCGCCGCGAGGCGCTGATTGGCGCACCAAAGTGGTGCGTCGCGGGTCCTCCCCGGGGTGCCCCCGTCAGAGGGTAATTCGAGCCTCGTTCTCGCTCTATATACGGGCATTTTTCACGACTTCCGTTTCCGGTTCCGGTTGGGTATCGCATGGCAACTCAGATCGAAGTGGCGAAGCACCTCGATCTGAGTGATCGCCAGGTGCGCAATCTCATCGCAGACGGTGTGCTGCCTGGCTCCAAGGGCAGGGGCGGGTTCGACGTGGATGCATGCCGGCTGGCCTATATCCGCTATCTACGAGGACTTGGAAGCGCTCAGGTCAAACCGGAAACGGCCCCTGACTCCGGCGATATTGATCCGCTGATCGAATACCGACTTACTCAGGAGCGCCTGCGGCTTACTGCGGCTCAGTCCGAGGCTCAGGAGCTAAAGAACGAAGTAACCAAGAAGCGGCTGATACCCGCTGAGTTCATCACCTTCGCTTTCGCAAAATTCATTCCGGCCGCCGGTTCGATATTCGATACGGTGGTCATGACACTGCGTCGCCGTCACCCCGATCTCACTCCTGGGCAACTCGACTCGATTAGCCGAGAGCTGACAAAGGCGCGCAACACTATCGCCCAGGCGGCAGATCGCCTACCGGAGTGGCATGACGAGTTTATCGACAGTGCAGATTGAGGCCTGCCAGGCTGCTATGTCAGCCGGCTTACTGTCTCTGCGCCGAGACGCGCCTCAGACTCCTGTGGCATGGGCTGACGATAATTTTTACCTGTCCAGCGAATCTTCCTACCAAGAAGGTCGCTGGGAGACGCTTCCCTACCAGGTTGCGATGCTCAACGCCATGGGCAACGACGAGATTCGAATCGTCAACGTGATCAAGTCCGCCCGCGTCGGCTACTCCAAGATGCTGCTGGCGGCCTCGGCTTACCAGATTGAGCACAAGCGTCGGCATATCGCGTTCTTTGTGCCAGATGATGGTAGCGCCGACCTGTTCATGAAGTCCGAGATCGAAACCATGATCCGGGACGTTGGAGCCGTCCGCGCGCTGGCGCCTTGGTGCGGCAAGAAGAGCCGGGACAACACGCTCGACATCAAGAAGTTCAGCCATGGCAAGCAGTTGTGGTGCCGCGGCGGTAAGGCAGCGAAGAACTATCGAGCTATTTCTGCTGACACTGTCATCTATGACGAATTGGCAGCCTTCGATCACGACATCGATAAGGAGGGGTCTCCGCTCGTCCTGGGTGACAAGCGGATTGAAGGCTCGACTTTTCCGAAGTCGATCAGGGGCAGCACGCCTAAGCTGCGAGGTCCAATCGATCGAGGCGGTTGCCAGATTGAGGGTGCTGTCCAGAAATCGCCACACTTGCTGCGCTATCACATTCCTTGCCCTCACTGTGGCGCTGAGCAGTATTTGAAGTGGGGCGGCAAGGATTGCGTCTATGGCATCAAGTGGGACCCTGAACAGCCGGAAGATGCCTGGTATGTGTGTGAGGCTACCGGCTGCCTGATCCGTTACTCAGAGGCGCTTGAGGCGCAGTACAAGGCGCGCTGGATTTGCGAAAAGACTGGAATCTGGACCCGGGATGGTTTCGACTTTTTCGATGTGGAGGGGGCGCCGATTCCTACCCCAGAGTCCATCAGCTTTCACATCTGGACAGCCTATAGCTTCTTTGTGACCTGGGGTCGGATTGCACAGGACTTCCTTCAGGCGAAGGGTAGTCGCAGCGACCTGAAGACCTTCGTCAACACAACCCTTGGCGAGACATGGGAGGAAGACCAGGGCGAGCGCGTCGAGTGGGACGTGCTGCTTGGGCGTCGCGAGGTCTGGCAAGGCGAGATCCCGGCCCAGGCGGTGATCCTCACTGGCGGCGGCGATACGCAGGATGATCGCTATGAGGGGAGAGTCTGGGCATGGGGGCCTAACGAAGAGTGCTGGCTGGTTTATCGCTTCGTGCTGATGGGTGATCCAGGTGGTGAAGAGCTGCGCCGCAAGCGCGATTTGGAACTGCACCGCCAATTCACTCGGAGCGATGGCCTCGTGATGAAAGTAGAGCGCTGGTGTTGGGATGCTGGCGGCCACTACATCGATCAAGTCTGCGACGACAGCAAGAAGAACGGCTTGCTTTGGATGATCCCAATCATCGGCGCACCGGTTTACGGCAAGCCGATCGCCAGCTTCCCCACGAAACGCAACAAGCGAGGCGTGTACCTGACAACCGTCGGTACGGATAACGCCAAAGAGCTGTTCTACAGCCGCCTACGACTGCCATTGGATGTGTCGAAGTCCCAGGCAGGCATTACCCAGCCCCAGGTAATCCATTTGCCGGCAAACGACCTTATTTGCGACGAGATGGAGGTCAGGCAACTGACCTCCGAAAGCAAGGTGCTCAAGGTCGTCAAGGGTGTACAGCAGTATCGCTGGGACAATCAAGGGCGCCGCAACGAAGCGCTGGACTGTTTCGTGTACGCCCTGGCCGCGTTGCGAATCAGCCAGCAACGTTTCGGCCTGGACTTGGAGAGGTTGGCCGCTGCGGGAGTTGAGGCGCTATCGCCAACTACGGATGAGCGCCCGCGGGTGCAGTCCTCTTACTGGAAGAAAGCGTGATGACCTACACCCTGGAACAATACCGAGCCCTGAAAGGGGCTGTGGCGGAGGGGGCGCTTTCGGTTCGCTATGCGGATCGCAGCGTCACCTACCGGTCGGTTGAAGAGATGCTGCGTATCCTCCGGTTGATGGAGGATGAACTGGGGCTTTCTGCGAACAACGACGGCGGACGCCGCTACACCTCTTTTTCCAAAGGCTACTGACATGAGCGTGTTCGAGACTTGGTTTCCCGGCCTGGCCGCGAGACGCGCCGAACTGCGCCTGAAGAAAATTCGCGCGGAGCTTTCGGCGGGTCTGTTGGCTCGACGCTTCGAGGGAGCCGCGGGCGGTCGGCGCAATGAAGGTTGGCGCTCGGCGGGGACCGATGCCAATGCCGAGAACGCCCCGGCGCTTGGGAGACTGCGCAACCGTGCACGGGATCTGCGCCGAAACAACCCTTATGCCGAGCGGGCGGTGACGGGGATTGCCGACAACGTGGTGGGTGCGGGGGTGGTACCCCGGCCCATGGCGCGCAGTGATCGAGCCAACAACAAGCTGGGCGCGCTCTGGCGGGCCTGGGCCGAGACGTTGGCCTGCGACGCCGACGGGTTGGAGAACTTTTATGGCCTGCAGCACAAGGTCATGGAGGCCATTGTCGAGGCGGGCGAATGCCTGGTCCGACGGCGGAAGCGCTTCAGTAGCGATGGGTTACCCGTACCGATGCAACTGCAAGTGCTGGAGGCGGATTTTCTCGATGAAGCGCGCAGTGGCAAGAATGGCAAGAACGAAATCATCCAGGGGGTGGAGTTCGATCCGGTGGGGCGGCGTGTCGCCTATTGGCTTTTCGACGAGCACCCCGGGAGTGCGCTGGCAATGCGCTCGTTGGAGTCGAGGCGCATTCCCGCCGAGGACGTGATTCACGTTTTTCTGTCCAAGCGCCCGGGGCAGGCGCGCGGCTACAGCTGGCTGGCGCCGGTGATGCAGCGCATGCGCAGCTTCGACGAGATGGAGGACGCGATCATGGAGCAGGCGAAGATCGCGGCGTGCTTCGCGGCCTTCGTCACCAAGGATGAGTCGATCGCGGGGCTCGAACGAAAGAGGCCGCCGCTGATCGAGCGGATGGAGCCAGGGCTGATCCAGGAGTTGGGGACTGGCGAGAGCGTGAGCTTCGCGGCACCGCCAGTTTTCAACGGCTACTCCGCCTATTCGTGGCAGGCCCTGCATGCGATTTCCGTGGGGCTTGGAGTGCCGTACGAACTGCTGGCCGGCGACCTGAAGGGCGTCAACTTCTCCAGTGGCCGGATGGGCTGGCTGCATTTCGCCAGGCGGGTGGATGTATGGCAGTGGCGGATGCTGATTCCGCAACTCTGCGAGCCGGTCTGGAAGTGGTTCATGGAGGCGCAAGCGTTGCTGCCTGGCGGCGTCCTAGAAGACGCCTTGTCTGAATGGGTACCGCCGCGGCGGGACATGGTGGATCCGAGTGCCGAGGTCAGCGTGATCAAGGATCGCCTGCGCCTTGGCCTGATCACACCAGACGATGCGCTGCGCGAGATGGGCTACACCGACCCGGACGATGTGCTGACCCGTTATGCCGCCCACCTGTCGAAGGTGGATGAGCTCGGGCTGGTCTTCGACTACGACGCGCGCAAGGTCTCCAACGGGGGCCAGGCGCAAGCCAAACCGCAGGGGAGCAATTCCCAGCAAGCACCTGAAGAGACTTCAAAAGATGACGGCAATGACCCAGACGCATGAGACGCCGATGCTGAGCCTGCGCGCCGCGGTGCGGCCGGGCTCCGTCGATATCGAGAACCGAACCGCTGAACTGACCTGGACTACCGGGGCGAAGGGGCGGCGCTGGTCCTGGGATATCGGCGCGTATATGGAAGAACTGGAGGTGACGCCCGAGGCGGTCCGACTGGACCGGCTGAACAACGGCGCGCCGTTCCTGAACACCCACAGCGCCTGGGAGTTGGGTGACGTGGTTGGCGTCGTCGAACGCGCCTGGCTGGAAGGGGGAGCGGGGCACGCACTGGTCCGCTTCAGCAAGCGCGAGGATGTCGAGTCGATCTTCCAGGACGTGCGCGACGGGATCCTGCGCAATATCAGCGTGGGCTATTCCGTCCATCGCTACGAGTTGATCGAGGCCCCTGACGATAAGCTTCCGACCTACAGGGCAGTGGACTGGGAGCCAATGGAGCTCTCCCTTGTGCCGATTGGATTCGACGATGGGGCGAAGGTGCGAAACGCCAAGACTCCTGCCGACTACCAGGGCCAACGTTTCACCACCCTTTTCGAGACCCGGGAGGCCGAGACGCCGACCGAACAACCGGCCGCCGTGGCCAACCCAAGAGAGGAAAATGCAATGACCGAAGAAGAGAAACGCGCGGCCGAGGAGTCGATTCGCCGTGAAGCCGCCGAGGCTGAGCGCAAGCGCTGCCTGAGCATCCGCCAGATGGCGCGCAAGGTGGGGCTGGACGAGGACGTGGCGGAGGACTTGATCTCGCGCGGCGTGGCCCTCGAGCAGGCCAGCGCCGAGCTGATCGACAAGCTGGCCGAGCGGCAGCAGTCCGAGCAGCCGGAAAGTCGTAGCGCGCACGCCGGCGTGACCAGCGATATCGACCTGTCGGTCGTTGCCGCCAAGCGCGAGGCGATGCAAAACGCCCTGCTGCATCGCTGCAACCCCAAGGTGAAGCTGGAGGAGGCCGCCCGCGAGTTTCGCGGCATGCGCTTGATCGACATGGCCCGCGAGTCCGTGGAACTGGTTGGGGGGAAGGTCCGCGGACTGACCCCGCAGGAAGTGGCGCGCGCTGCCCTGGGCTGTGACCGCCAGGCGTTCCGGGCAGCGGGCATGCACACCACCAGCGATTTCCCGCTGCTTCTGGGCAGCACCGTGAACCGAACGCTGCGCGATGCCTACGAGCTGGCGCCGCAGACCTGGCGCCCGCTCGGCCGCCAGACCACCGTCCCGGACTTCCGCGAGGTAACCCGCGTGGCGCTGGGCGATATCGCCGCGCTGGAGAAGGTCAACGAGCACGGGGAGTACAAGTACGGCTCCCTGGGCGAAGAAGGCGCGCCGATCAAGGTGGCCAAGTTCGGCAAGATCATCGCGATCACCTGGGAGGCGATCGTCAATGATGATCTCTCGGCGCTGACACGTATTCCGCAAGCGCTGGGTGCGGCGGCGGGACAGACCGAATCGAACCTAGTGTGGGATCTGCTGCTGGGTAATCCGGAGTTCGTCGATGGAGAGGACCTGTTCTCGGATGCGCACGGCAACGTCGCCGCCAGCGGCGGCCCGATCAATACCGCCACACTGGCGGCCGCTCGTGCCGCGATGCGCAAGCAGAAGTCCAAGGCCGGGCATTTCCTCAACCTGGCGCCGGAGTTCCTGGTGGTGGGGCCGGACAAGGAGCTGGAGGCCTTCCAGTTCACCAGTTCCAACTACGTGCCGGCGAAGAACGCCGACATCAACGACAGCCGCAACGCCTCGCTGACGGTGATCGTCGATGCGCGCATTACGGGCAACCAGTGGTACCTGTACGCCGCGCCGGGCGTCGTTGACACCTTTGAGTATGCCTACCTGGAAGGCGAGCAGGGCGTCTTCACCGAGACCCGCGAGGGGTTCGAGGTGGACGGCATGGAGATCAAGGCGCGGCTGGTCTTCGGCGCGGCCTGGATCGACTACCGCGGGGCCTACAAGAACGCCGGTAACTGATCGGCAGAGTCAAGCTGAAGGGCGCCACGGGGCGCCCTTTGTGTTTCTACGAACTCCTTGCGAGGTTAATCATGAAGACCTTCATCCAACATGGCGACATGCTCACCGTCCCCGCCCCCGCTGGTGGAGCAGTATCGGGCAAGCTGTACAAGGTCGGCGCCATCCTCGGCGTCGCCGCAACCACCGTCACCGATGGGCAGCCCGTCGAGTTGAAAACGACTGGCGTGTTCGAGCTGCAGAAGGTGGCCGCCCAAGCGTGGGTCGTGGGTGATCCACTCTACCTGGATGCAGCCAGTGGCGATCTGACCAATGCGCCTAGCGCGGGCCTGGTCCTGGTGGGGCTGGCTACCGAGGCGGCAGCAAATCCCTCCGCGGTTGGCCGCTGCCGGCTCAATGGCGTTTCGGCTCCAGCGGCTGAAGGTGCAGGAGGCTAGTCCCATGGGTTGGGCGAACTGGCGGGATCGCCTACATCAGACGGTAATGAAGACTTTCGCCGATGGGCGGGCGACTCACCAGAGCGCCTCGGGCGCGCCACCGTCCTGCGGCTTCGAGGTCATCATTGATCACAACCTGATGATGACGGGTCCGGAGGGCATGTTTCAGACAGACAAGATCGGGATCAGTTGGCGCAAGATCGATCTGCCCGGCGCGAGTCGGGGTGACGTGTTCATCGTGGGTGGTCAGCGCTTCATGGTTGAAGAGATGGTTGCGGACGATGGGCACATCCTGACCGCCGCCTGCAGGAAGGACCTATGCTGAAACCCAACGTCTTGACCGTGGGGCGACGAGCGTTGCTGGCGCGCCTGCAAACGATCACGCCGGCCAACGGCTACCGCACGGATGCAGGTACCCGTGTGCTCTCCGGCTGGCTCAACGAACTGATCAAGGAGTGCAGGCAAGGCTTCCCGCTGATCGTCGTTCAGCCGGCCAAGGAGCAGCCGCCTGAGCATCTCGACGCCGGCGTTCGCTTCCATCGCGGCTTCGACGTGGTAGGCGCGGTGCAAGGCGGGTATGACCACTATGAAGAAGCCCTGGAGGACCTGCAGCTCGACCTGCTGGCGTGCCTGATGCCTGCCCCCAAGGGGCAGTTCCTGCGCTGGCTGCCCCGAGACCGCGGCATTACCGGGCTGACACTGGGCGCGCCCGAACCCTACCCGCCGGGTGATGCGGTGGCCGCTGCCGTGATTCGAATCCCTGTCTATCTGAAAACCATCATCGAGGGGTAACCCATGAAGAGCGAAACCCAGGCGCCGGCTCCGGTCGACGCCGCGCCGTCGGCTGCGCTGAATAAGGCCGTCGAGGTCACCCTGGCCAAGGTGCATTGGCACCAGGGCAAGGAGAAGGCGGCCGGCGAAAAGATCAACGTCAGCCCTGACCAGGTTGAATTTCTGCGCCGCGAAGGCGTGATCAAGAAGGAGGCCTGATATGGCTATCGAGAAAGAGACGTACGTGATCGGCGGACCCTTCAAGATCCGCGAGTCCGGTGCTACCACCCCCTTCCAGTTCGCTGGCCTGGTGTCCACTATCCAGCAGACCATCGAGACCAACGAGATCACTTTGCCGGATACCACCACCCCGCAGGGCGGTGAGTACGATGCCGTTTCGCGCATCACTTCGGTCGGGTTGTCGATCAACTTCCGCGAACTCAAGACCAGCATCCTGGCTGCCTTGGTGTGGGGGGACGCCACCAACGTTCCTTCTGCCACCCATACCGACGAAGCGCACACCGCCGTTCCGGGAGGCACGATCGCGCTCGACTTCATGCCGCTGGAGATCACCAGCGTGAAGAGCGATGACGGCAGCACGACCTACGAAGAGTTCGACGACTGGAACATGACCGGCGCCGGCATCGAAATCGTTGAAGGGGGGGCGATCTCTGCGGCCACGCCGATCAAGGTGACTTACAAGTCCGCCACCGTGGATGTGATCGAGGCGCTGACCAACAGCGGCAAGACGTTCGAATGCCTTTTCGAGGGTGAGAACGCAGCCGGTACCCAGCGCCGTATCCAGGCGCGCTATTTCCGGTGCCGTCTGAACCCGTCGAGCCAACAGGACTGGCTCAATACCGAAGACTTCCTGGCCGCCGAGGCCACTGCCAAGGTGCTGATGGACCCGACCAAGGTCGGCGCCGGAAAGTCGAAGTACTTCAACATCAAGAAGGAACTGGCTACTGCGTGATATTGGTCCTGTCAGCAGGTTCGCTCATGATTGCCCCGCTATGGCGGGGCTTGTGTTTCCCGGAGGGTTGAAATGTCTAGCTTTACTGCGAGCAGGGTTGTGGATATCGATGGGGTTGAAATTACTGTTCGCGAACTTAGCGTTGCGGATGTTCGAAAGCTAATGCAAGAGGTCAGTGACCAAGACCTCGTCAGTAATGCTCTCTTCGAAGATATCAGGCTTTCCGATCTGTGCCTGATGACGTCGGTTACGGAGAGCCAAATTAACGATCTCCGGCCTAGCCAGCTCGCCAAGTTGCGGGATGCATGTAAAGAGGTGAACCCGCATTTTTTCGGAATGCTGGGCCGTCTCTCGAAACTCCGCGACAAGCCTTGAGGAGTTTGGAGCGCGCCATTTGCGTTCTGGTGAGGCTTGGGCATCACCACGTCCTTGAATATCCCTGGTCGCTGTTCTTGACCGCGCTGAAGGCTGAATGAAATGGCTGACGTAAAGATCCGGCTGACTGCTGACCTCGATGATGCGCTGCGCGAGGTGTCAGGTTTCCGCAAGGAATACGCCGAACTGGTTAGGCAGGTCGCGCAACCTCTCAAGCGTTTAAACGATTTCACTGCTCTCGAAAGCACCCTTGAGGACACGCAGCGCCAGGCGCGCTCGGCGCGCGAGCAGATCCGCACGCTCGGCAACGAGATGGCATCGACGATCAGGCCAAGCCGCGAATTGCAGCAGGCTTACAGGGACTCCATTTCTGACTTGCGAAGCCTGGAGCGGGCAGAGACCGTCCAGATAGCCAAGCTCGGAGCGATGCGCCGGGAGTTGAAGCAGGCAGGCCTGGATACGAGGAGCCTGACATCCGAACGTCAGCGGCTCCAGCGGGAACTGGATCGAAACCTTCAGGCGGGCCGGAATGACGCTGCCACCACCAGCCTGCGGCGACAGGCGGCAGCGATCAAGCAGAGCGCGATCGAGCAGCGCCGCTTCAACATGGAGCAAGCGCGTAGCACCCTAGGAGTCGCCAGGGTGCGCGAACTGCAGACTGCTATCGGGCAGTTGAACCAGCAATATCGCTTGCTTCGGTCCAGCGGAACGCTATCCACAAGGGAGCTTGCCGTTGCGCAGCGGGCGCTCAAGAAGCAGATCGCGGAGACCAAGAACGAACTCAACTCGCTTGGTGCCGGCTCGCGGCTGTCGAGCATCGGCTCTCTCCGCGGGAGCGGTCCAGCGTTGGCGGTTGCGGGGCTCTCCGCCGCAGTAGGCGCTGCAACGGCGAAGTTAGCGAACGGGGCCGACACTGTTGGCCGGCTCGATTCCCGGCTTCGCCTGGCGACCCGCTCGCAGGAAGAGTTCAACACCGCGCAGATCGAACTCGACCGTATCGCGGATGATGTACAGGGCGACGTCGGCGACCTCATCGGCCTCTATTCGCGGTTGCAGCGCCCGCTTCGGGATGTGGGCATGGATCAGCGCGCCGCCCTTGAAACTGTAGAGGCGGTGTCGCTCGGCCTGAAAATCGGTGGGGCATCTGCCGAGGAGTCGGCCTCGGTCATTACCCAGTTCTCCCAGGCCATCGCCAGTGGTGTTCTGCGGGGCGAAGAGTTCAATACCGTTCTGGAGTCCTCGGATCGCATTGCTGGCGCCCTGGCGGACTCCTTCGGGGTGACTGTCGGCCGGCTTCGCGAGATGGCTGCCGCCGGCGAACTGACCTCGGAGCAGATCGTTATCGCGTTGCGGAAGGAACTGCCGAAGCTCCGCGAGGAAATGGCTTCGTTTGCCCCGGAGATTGGTGCAGGGCTGAACCGGATATTTTCCGAAACCCAGAAATACTGGGGGCGTCGCGCGAAGGAAACAGGCATCGTCGACTGGGTTGCGAACCAGTTGAACGATGTTGCCAAGGGGATCAACACGGCGAATACGCTGGTGAAAAAGGGCGAGGGCAGCCTCACAGCCACCCTCGCCGCCGAGAAGGCACGCCAAGAGCAGATCGTGAAGCGCCAGAACGATGCCCTGAAGCGGGCTCGGGATCAGAACGTCGCTGATCTCCAATCTGAGGTTGTTCGTACCAAGGCGCTGCTTGATCAGTCCACAAAGAACCTCAACGACGCGCTTTCGCGCCAGGCAGATGTCCGCAAGGAGTTTGCCGATCTGGTGAAGGGTATCCAGGCGACGCCCACCTCCGGAACGCAGACCTTCGGTGATGCCACTGCGGCCCAGGCCTCGGCTCGCAACGCCCTGACCGCTGGCAACAACCAAAAGGCGATCGAGGAGGCGCGCCGCGCGCTGCAGATCCTTCAGCAACTGAAGGACGCTGGCGCGAACAGTTACGGCTTCGAAGGCGTGGCCAAGGAGGTGGAGCGCATCGCCAACAAGGCCGCAGAGGTCGAGGCTGGTAATGCCAAGGCTGCGGATGACGTCAACCGCCTGAACCTGGCCGACCTCGAGGAGCGCATCAAGGCTGTGCAAAACGTCGAGGTGTCGTTCGGAATGGACTTCGAAAGCGCGGAGACCTTGAAGCAACAGGTTGCCGATATCGCCGCCGGACTGGCTGAGCAGCTTGTGATACCTATCACGCTGGTTCCGCCTCCGGAGATGGGTTTGCCTGGCGTGCCCAGCATCACCCCCAAGATACCCGGGTTTGCCACTGGTACGCAGAGCGCTCCTCCTGGCATGGCGTGGGTTGGGGAACGTGGGCCAGAGCTGATGATGATGCGCGGAGGAGAGCGCATCTTCAACGCGGTGCAGTCGCTGCAGATGTCTCAGAGGTATCAACGAGTCCTGCCCGAGATACCAGAGATTCCGCCCGCGGCACTTCAGCAGGCGAATCCATCTTCGGCCATGCAGAACCTTGGCTCGCTGACCATTAATCTGGGTGGAGACGATGCCGGTTTCACCGTCTTTGGGGCACACGATACGCTCCGAGATATACGCAAGGCCGCCTCGAAGTTCGGGCGGACGCGCCCAAAATGACCAAGCCCGCCTCGCGCGGGCTTTTTTATGGAGTTGGGAATGATCATTCCGAACGTGATGCTTGGGGGGATACCGATCGTGATACACGGCGGCGCCCCGCAGTGTCAGTACCAGGCTGTAGATGGCGGAGTCGAGCGATTGAGACTCAGCGGAGGTGCGGCAGTACAGATGACGCACTGGCGCAAGACGGCAATCACCATCAGCGGTTCAGGATGGATCGGGACGGGGATGCTTGGACTCGACTTCGACAACCCGCTAGAGCTGCGATGCAATGCGTCCCTCGGCATCTCGGGTCGTACTGCCGCCGACCGAGTATTCACCATCCCGGGCGAGGTTCGGCCGGACGCCGGGCCATGGGGGCTGGCGCTGGTCGGTCGTGAGTGGGTCAGAACGATCGTGGCGTCCGCCGGCCAGGTGGTAACGGTGTCGGAGATTCCTGGCGCGCAACTTTACCGCGTCGAGTGGTGGCCGCTATTCCACGTCTTCGCGTCGATCCCTCCTGAGGCGCTTGACTCTTCGAACAACAGTCGGACCTGGCAGATTGTCGCTGAGGAAATCTGATGCTCAACCGTGGACCGCTCAATAGCGCTGCGCTGAACTCGGCCGGTCACTCCAGTGTGCCTGGTCCTGAGCCGATCATCCCAGGCTTCGCTTTCACATGGCGCGCTATCGTGCGGGTTGGCGATGTTGACGTTACGCCACTCCTGACAGGGGAGATTGAGGTCGATCGTGAAGAGGGCGCTGCTGGCGTCGCGTCCTTTTCGATCTATCTCGGTGACGACCCTGTTGTTCCTGCGGACTGGATCGGTCGAACCGTAACCATCGACTATGCGACGGAGACCGCCGGGGAACTGAGCCAGGGCCGAAGGTTTACGGGTAGGGTTACGCAACCAGCCTGGAACCCTGTCCGCCGAGTCTTGGGCGTCAGTTGCACGGACCAGTTGCAGCAGCGTGTGGAGGCCATGGCAATTGCGGATGTCGATGCCCTGGTGGGTGGTAAGTGGTCCGCCGATGTGTTCGAGTCCGTCGAAGGTCGCTCGCGTTGGGATTATGCCCAGGAGCGGTTGACTAGCGTAGTGGGCAGCTTGGATTGCTCAGCCTACGGCGCTCTTCGCGTCACGTCATGGCATTCTGTGGCGCCCACCTTCGAGTTTGGACCTGGATCAACGGTATACGGATCCCTTGCGGTCGAGCTTGCCGACCTGAGTTCTCAGACGAACAGGGTCGAGATCGAATGTGACTACCGATTCAGTCGGCTGTGGCAATGGAATATCAACTATGGATGGAAGGCGCCAGGTACGGACGGGCAGGATGGTGAGCCAGGATTTTGCAATTGGCGTCCGGAGTCGCACGAACTCCCGGATACGGAAATGGTTGAGTCGGCAACCAGCAGCTCAGGGCAAACGCTGATCCAATCGTCGACTGAATACTATCCGCTGCCACCCACTGGCATCTACTGCACGCCTCCGCAAAGTTGGGCCAACAAATACACGGGGCTGTTGCTAGGCGCCGACTGGGCCGCAGGGCGTCGCTGGGTGCAAGCGGTTACGGAGTCATACCGAATAGCGGTAGAGGTGCAACCTAGCGTGCTGGCGACCGGACCAATCATCAGTCGCTCCCGGGCATCGTTTGAGATTGATAGCGATCTCGCCGAGTCCTGGGAGAGTGCTGCTATTACCGGGGGGAGTTCTGGACACATTGATCAGCCCAGCGAGACGCGCAGGATTGGCGCGCTGACATGTCTGCTTGAGCAGGCTCGAGCTACTCTCGTCGGTGCTCATAGGGGGACGACAGTGAGCTGGGACTGCCCTACATCCATGGTCATGGCGGTCGATTTGACGCACACCCTCAAATTCGATGATCAGCGAATCAAGGCTGTAGGTAAGTGTCGCCGTGTGCTTGATCGCTTTGACCTTGAGAGTGGTTCCGCGATAACCACCCTGAGTATTGCTGTGATGCGCGGTGGCGGAGGAGATTCCGACGTCCTCACTCCTCCTAGTGGCTCTGGGGCTGCCCCCGAACTACCAGCCTTCGATGGGCGCCTTGAGTCGCAAATCGCTGGTCACCCGGATGACCCACCATTCGATGAATCGAAAGATGGGTTTTCCGGTAACTACGACAACTACAACAGTCCACAGCCTCGTTATCCGAGGCAACTACGCATAACTGCTCCCGAGATACCCGCCTCGCTCCGCGATGAATATTCGCCGGAGATCGGTGCGTCCTTCCGCGTCTCGGTTCCTGATGATTTGCTGGAGATGTAGCCATGGGCCAACGCTGGATCAATAACTGGCAGACAGAACTCTCAGGCCCGCTGTCGGCGGGTGGGCTCTCTCTCACCATCCCCGCTCCCGCGGCTGATCTTCTGCCCATCTCGGGTCCTTCTGATTTCGTCCTGCTCACTCTTGCCGATGAGTCAGGCTCTGTTCACGAAGTGGTCAAGGCGACGGCAAAGAGCGGCGGGAATGTCACTGTTGCGAGAGCCTCTGAGGGTGTGGCCGTTGAGTGGCCTTCGGGCTCGAAGGTGTACGCGGCGGCGACGGCGGGAACTCTCGCCAGCATCGAGAGACGAATCACCATCCTCGAGCAGTCTGGTCCCGGGCCTGGTGGCGGCACGTTCAAGGCGCAGGAGATCAACGACTCGACTCCGGTAGTCCTCGCTTCGGATACAACGATCGTACGCGTATCCGCATCGTTTGATGGTAATGGTCGCGAATTGGTTATACCTCTGCCTGAAGAAGCCGAGGGGCGTTCTCTCTTTGCAGTCTTTGACCTGGACGTGGTTGTGCAGCCAGCCGCCGATGGTGTTGTCGTACTGAGTAGCGCTGCCAGTGGCGGGGTCCAGTTGTGGGGGCTCGTTGGTTCCGAGTCTTGGCTCTCGGTATCTGAGAACAACTCTCGCATCGAGTTTGTATCAACCTCAGGGCAGAAGGCCTGTTTCTTCAAGGCGCTTGTGTACAACACTGGTGCTACCTACCTCTACTTGCTTGCATCTGGTGATTTCCAATGACCCCGGAACAAGAGCGGCGAGCAATCGGCGCGCGTTTAGAGGCTGAGCGTCGCGGTACCGACCACTCGATTGCGGATGCACTGACCCGGATTATTCGTCCGGAAACACAGAGCCGTCCGCTCCGCAGGATAGATCCACGCGGGGCAGTAGCAGCGCGTCGGGGGACCGCCAACTACAACGGAGAAGGGAAGCAAATCGGCGGTGGAGGAATAGCCAGCCCTCTTACCGAGCCGACGGCTAGCGCTCGGGAGTATTTCGATAGTGTTCTGATTCCGACTACCGATGGCCTGGCATGGGCCAGGTTTAAGAGCGTAAAACGGATTGTCATGCAGGATGCTAACGGGGCTGAGGTAGTGATGGAGTTCAAGAATGCCCTTTCCTAATAGCATTCTCGATGACGCGCCCGATGTGTGGGGATGGCCCTGGCATGGGCTGATCAAGCAGGCGATTGGCGCTGGCGGGGCCGTCCTTACGCTGCCTAGTGGCGCGACCATGGATATGCCAAGTATCGCGCTCATGCAGGATAGCTATCTATGGGATGTTGGGATGCCGGAGCCGGCTGTGACGACCGACAACCCAGACGAGCAGTGGCTGAGCAAAGCGATCTTGCGCGGATCTGGACAGTGCTATGGCGGCATGGACGCCGGATCGGCTGCTTTTATTCGCGGCCGAACGGTCAGCGCGACTGTCAGTACCAGCCAAACTGGCGGCCTGCTTTGGTTTGATGTGTATTTCGTTGATCATGGCGGAGCGGTCCCGATCGAACAGCAAGCGACATCCAACATTCTGGGATGGCAGGATCTAGGGCTTGAGTCCTCCCCGCACAGTTTGAGCGTGTCGTTAATCGATAGAGGTCATGACGGCACGCGCAGACTGTACCTTGTGAACTATTTCAAGAGCGCATCTGACACCGGGGCGCGTGCCGCTTTCGTTGAACTGCACCTGCAGCCGACTGGTAGCGCTGGGTTCTTCGCGACACTATCGGTTGTCGCTACATATCCTCAGGTCAATTACCAGATCACGGCAATTAGCCTTCCGGATGTTGATCTCGATGTGTATACCAGAATCTGGCGGGCGGATAGCGGAGGTTACGAGCAGGGGCCGGAAGCGCCGCCAGGTGAGACTGTCGAATACTCGGTGCGCTCTGGCAATTGGCAATTAACATGTGCTGTGGAGCGTATTTTGTGGATGTGGTACGGAACCTCTGGAGCCCTGGAGCCATTAACGTACAGCGTCCTGCAGACCTGGGACTGGTCGCGCACCGGAGGAGTTGTTGGAGGGGATCATGTCGAAGTCGATGAGGTCTATTCGGTTCGGTACGACCTTTCTCTCGCTGCTGGATCTGCTGGGACTACGCTTCAAGTCGCGCACCAGTCTACATCCCATTCGAACATGGGGTCGCCAGATTCCACTGGCACCGACATTTCATGGCAAGACTTTATCAGTGGTGCCGCCGTTGCCTCCGGAAACGTTACGGGCCAGCCTGGCGGCGAGCATGCAATCGCGTTTCCAGATAGGGCGACCTTTCAGGATGTGAGCGACTCGACGAACGAAATTCTGTGGTTCCAGTCGTCGCTCAGCTCTTTCAGCGGGCAGCCCAATATCGCCGTACAGTCCTTCTCGAACAAAATTCTTGCATTGCGTTTCTTCAGGGATGACCGGCAGAACGGTGTTCAGCAGCGCTATATCAGCCTCGCCCCAGCAGTAACGCCGCACGGATCGCAAGGCGCCGAAATTTTAGATTTCGACGCCGGCGCGCTGACCCAACAGCAGCGCGAGCGCTGGCTGAGCGGTGCATACAACCCGATAACGGGCGAAGTTCATCGAAACGACCCAAGCGGCTACTTCGCCTGGGTCTGACATGCGAATTCACAACCAAGGAGGAGCCAGCATGACGCCGGCCTGTGTGCCCCTGCGCATTGAGAAAGGGGCGACGTTCCGAGACGCGCTGCGGATCATGCAGCCGAGCCTTGTGTACAGACCGATCACGCAGATCGCACCGACCGCGCCTGTCCGGCTGACCATCCCTGGGCACGGGTTGCCTGGCACTTGGCTGGCCTGGGCTGATGGTGTCCAGGGCATGCCCGAGCTGAACCGCGCTCGACTTCGGCAATTGCCTCACCGGGTCGCGTCCATCGACGACGACACGATCGAGATCAACCTGCTGTCAGCCGTTGGGCTGGCGCCTGTTGGCGGACAGTTGATCTACCAGCCACCTGTTGACCTGGCTGGCGCCGAGGTGCGGATGCAGATTCGCGATGCGCCAGGCGGGACTGTGCTGATGACGCTGGCGCTCGGCTCTGGCCTGGATCTCGCCGGCGCCGGAACGATCTCGCGCGAGATATCGGCATCGGCTACCGCGGCGCTGGAATGGTCGGCTGCGGTCTATGACGTGGACGTGACATACCCGGATGGGACTGTACATCGGTACTACAGCGGGCCGATCACTGTGAGCCATGGGGGAGGGTGCGATGGATGACGCCGCGGAGCCCTGGGCGCTGGCGATCGAGGTTGATTGCGAGCCGCTTGTGCTCAGCGAAATGCAGGAATACGCAGTCACCGTGACGCCGCCGGCCGATGTGCTTGTGGTTGTTGCGGGTGACCAAGGGCCTCCCGGGAGGGATGGCGTAGACGGTGCCCAATGGGGCGCGACTGATTGGTGATGACATGGCTCAGATTCGATTTTTCAAAGTGGCGACCCTGCCGGGTACGCTGGAACCCGATTCGTTCTACTTCGTCGAGAATGGCAGCTACTCGGAGTCCTACCTGACGAACAGCGCCGGCGTGGCACGCTCGATCGGCAACAGCGTGATGATCAACGCGCTGATCAACGAGGCGCTGGCAAGCCTGCCAGGAACCGGCGCGCCGATCCTGTTCGTTGCGGATATCGCTGCACGCGACGCCCTGGAGCCGGAGGGAGCCATTTTCGTCCTGGTTCAGGATGCGAGCGCGGACCCGACAGTCGAATCCGGCGCTGCGCTGTACGCATGGAACCCGGCGACCAGCGCCTGGCTGAAGGTGGCCGAGTATGAGTCGATGGACGTCGAGCTCAACTGGGACGCGATCAACGGGCGCCCGACGTCGACGCCAGCGCAGATCGACACCGCCGTTTCTCTGGCGCACACGCACGCGAACAAGTCGACGCTCGACAAGTTCAGCGAGGAGGGTGGTTTGCTGCGCTACAACGGCCAGCCGATCCCGGCCGAGTGGAATGGGACGGCCTGGTAAATGGCCGTCCTCCAGACCCATAAAGTCGTGGCGCAACTCCCCGCGTCGCTGGAGCCGAACGCGATCTACTTCGTCCGGCGCAGCACCGGCTACGACCAGTTCGTCACCAACGGCGCGGGCGTGGTGGTTGCCTATCCGATGAACGTGCGTATCCCCGCGGCTGTGCCGGGTTATCTCGCCGACGGCTCCATGCTGAGGCTCACGATGAACCCTGACGGCCAACTGCCGGCGTCCACCGCCGTCGGCGCAACTCTCAACCTGCAGGTGCTTTTCAATGGCTGATGTACGACCGACGAAGTTGCAGAACGACGGCAACGGCTACGGCAGTCTTCGCGAGTTCGCCGACGGCGACACGGTGCCGGTTGCGCTTGGCGGAACAGGAGCTGCAACCGCCGCTGGTGCGCGCACGTCTCTTGGGCTTGGGAGTGCTGCAGTTAGACCTGCCCTGGGTTCAACTGGGGCTTTGTACTCGCGAGACAGTATTCTCGGCGCTGTTTCGCAGTCGAGCGGCGTACCGACCGGTGCGG
>NZ_KV828401.1:0-219 GCF_001836405.1 Pseudomonas sp. HMSC057H01
ACCCCAAATCCTTTTTTTTGGCCACATATATATAGAGCTTACCTAGCTCGGTTAATGCCGGCGGATTTCCTAGGCTAGCAGCCTTATTAAGAAAACTAAGCCCGTCAGTTGCAGGATTCATGACCCCTGCACGATTGCCGATCATTGCTCCCATATCATAGAACCCTTGGGGCACCTCCAGATCGATCATCTTTTGATAGAGATCCAATGCCTTCTGCG
>NZ_KV828402.1:0-1225 GCF_001836405.1 Pseudomonas sp. HMSC057H01
CTGTAGTGGTCAACCCATCCCGGACAGTGGGTTGAGTTTTTCTTCGGCCACCGCAGGTGGTAACCCGTCGTTGAATTGATGCGGCCTGATCCAGTTGTAGCGGTGCATCAAGTAATGACTGATGTCCCGTTGGGCCTCCTGCGCCGTCAGGTAACCCGTTGACGGGACCCACTCCGACTTCAGACTGCGGAACAGGCGCTCCATCGGCGAGTTATCCCAGCAATTCCCCCGACGGCTCATGCTCTGCTGCATCCGATAGCGCCAGAGCCGTTGCCGAAACAGGCGGCTGGCGTACTGGCTGCCCTGGTCTGAATGGAACAGCACCTGCTGTGGCCTGCCGCGCTGTTCGTAGGCCATGTCCAGGGCCTTGATCACCAGTTCGGCATCCGGCTTGGCCGAGAACGCCCAGCCGATCAGCAGATCCAGCACCGCGGCCAGGTAGTGCCAACGGCCTTGCGCCCAGACGTAGGTGATGTCGCCACACCACACCTGATTGGGATGCTCGGTCGCGAATTCGCGGTTCAGCCGATTCGGGATATCCGGCCGCTCAACCGTGGCCTGTTTGTAGGCGTGCGAGCCCGGTTGCTTGCTGACCAGGCCCAGCTCACGCATCAACCGACGCACTCGGAAACGGCCGATGGTCACGCCCTCTTCGCGCAGCATGCCCAGAATGCTGCGGCTGCCGGCCGAGCCCCGACTCTGGCTGAACAACTGGTTGACTTGGCTGCGTAGCGCCACGCGGCGAGCATCGACACGCCGCCGTCGAAGACGGTGGACGTAGTAGCAAGACCGCGCCACATCGAAAGCTGAACAGACCACTTCCACCGACTCCTGCTCACTCAACTGGTCTATCAGCGCGTACGATCGAGTTCGTCCGACATCAAGAGAGCGGTAGCCTTTTTTAATATCGCTTTCTCCCGCTCCAACCGGTTGATCCGGGCTTCCAGCTCCTGGATCTTTTGCTGCTCAGGCGTCAACGCCTTGCTCTTCGGGGTCACACCCTGGCGCTCCGCCTCGAGCTGCTTCACCCAACGGCGCAAGGCCGAATCCACCACCCCCAGCGAACGGCAGGCGTCGATATGGCTGTAGCCTTGGTCCAACACCAGGGCCGCGGCCTCTCGTTTGAACTCGGCGGAAAACGTACGTCGTTGCTTGCTCATCAGACACCTCTCTCACGGCGAGGATTCTCGCCTAAATCGGTGTCCGGGATCAGTAGACCACTACA
>NZ_KV828403.1:0-9352 GCF_001836405.1 Pseudomonas sp. HMSC057H01
CTAAATCGGTGTCCGGGATCAGTAGACCACTACAAGCACAGCCTGGCGGGCATTGAGAGCTAGAAGTCTCTGAAGGCAAAAACCAGAAACTCGTGCAGAGAATAGGGGCCGTTTCGGCATCGCAAGCTGGTCACGGTAAACGATCCACTCGCCAAATAAAACCATGAATCATCTGGCCCACTTTCTTATGGCCAACTCCACCTGAGCCTTTGGAAGATACTCCTGCTCAAGACGCCCCCGCTCTTGCACCAACAGATACCGATAGAAATCAGCCTCGTCAGCCAGCAAACCAGGGGGAGCCGATTCCAGAGCTTTAGCCGGCTCGACGACTGTATTCCCCTGTGAGTGCTGTTCAAACAGCTCCTGCTCCATTAGGAGTGCTTCGACTGCAGGTTGATGGAGTCTCGCTCGCGCCAGCATCAGCAAGCCCCAGGTATCCATGTCGCCCCAGTAACCGATCTGTTTCCCGGCCAGATGCGCAGACGCCAACCAATGCAAATCGAGTCCTGCCCCCAGCACCGCTAAGGTGTCCGGCAACGTTTCGGGTAGCAGGTGAACACATTGCTCATTTTCCACTACGAGCAATCGCGAACCAGGAAGTGGGGTTTCGGCCAGTTCCGAAGTTGTCAGCCTGAGCCGCTTGAAGGGCAGCAGCCCAGGCTGAAGAGGAACGACTAGAACCCAATGACTGCTTTCTTCAAAGGCATCCAGAAAGGTCGTCAGGCCTTGCTCCGACGCGGCACCTTCGAAGCGCTCATCGAGGAGCTTCGTCAGTAAGGTAGCGTTTCGCTCAAAAAACTTGGTGTCCACTCCGTGCTCTGCAAGCAGACGCAATGGGCGGCCTTGAGCGCAGCCCGGAGCTAATTGAGTAGCGAGTTGCGCCGTGGCGACGACTTCTTCAGGCGTCCTCGTCAACCATAAGCTCCGTTGTGCCACCAGCAGCGTATGAAAGGCACTGTCTACCTGCTCGACCAAATACTCGAGTTGAGCGTATTCCTGGCTGACCCTTGGATCATCGCTCGCGGCAATCCATTCGGAGGGGCTACGCAAATGCCAACGCATCGGCAAGGAAATGGGGGCCAGACCTGCTCGGTAGCTGACAGGTTCCCAGTCGACCTTACCCACGTTCACGCTCCGCCAGTTCTCCACATGCCGGAGCACCGCCTGGATGTTGTCAGTGAATAGACGTGCCGAAGGCTTACCGATGTTGAGGCTTTGCGGCCAGCTACCGGGATTGAGCAAGCGCTCCAAGCGCACGCTGGAGCGCTGCCATTGCCTGGCCAGGTTACGGCCGATGTCAGTGGGCGACTTCATGCATGGCCCTGATGCGCTGTTGATGATGCTCATCCAACGCTTCCCAGCTCAGGGAAACCAGACTGGATTCCACGCCGCGCCGATGAACGACGACTGCCGAACGCGTATGGTGGCGCAACAGGCGCATTTCCTTGTTGGGGGTGATGAAGACAGCGTGCAGGCCGAACTCCCTCAGCGCTGCGATGATCCGACCGGCCACCGCATGGGAGCTGCGCGAGAACGCCTCGTCGAGCACGATGGTGCCGAACAACGGCCGGCTGCTGCCATCGGGACAGAGCGCATAGCTCAGGGAAGCGGTCAGTACATAGGAGGCGATGATCTCCTTCTCGCCACCGCTACCGCCCTGAGAACCTGTCCGGGTTTCGATGAGATTATTGCCTTCCCGATCGATCACCGATACCGCGAACTCCAGGCGGAAGCGCGGATCCAGCAGTGCCTTGGCCCCCTGATTCCTGCTGTGTTCGCAGGCATCCTTGAGCAGGCCAACGAGCGCCTGCAATGCCTTGTAATGGCTCTCGCCTTCATCATCGATGAAGCGCGCCGAGTTCAGTTGGCGCTGAGCGTGTTGCAAGGTGCGCAGGCTTTCATGAATGACCTTTTTCGCCACCAGGCGCAGATAGCGTCCGGGCTGAAAGTCGACACGCTGCATCGTACTGTTCAGGTCATCCAGGCGCTCCTCGATCATCGAGACCTCATGGTCGATATAGCTGAGCAGCTGGGTGACACCGTCATCCGAGGAGCGATTGAGGTATTCCAGGAAGCGCTTGAGTTTCTCGGGCAGGGCTTCCTCGGTCAGCACACGGAGACGCTCCAGATACCTGGGTACATCCACCAGTTCTCGCCCGACCTCTGCAAGCGCCCCGGTGTCTGCTTTCAGGGCGTCGGACATACGTTTGGCAAGCTCTGTTTTCTGGTCGCCCAGTTTCTCGCCGAGCGTTTTGAGTTGCCCTTGAAGCTCACGCGTATGCTTGCGTTCCAGCTCGTCAATATCGCCGAGGTCATCCGTGCTCAGGATCGGGAAATGCGCTTGCGCCAGTTCACGCTGTGTATCGCTCAGCCCCTTTTCGGCGCCGCGATAGGCCTTACGGGTAGCAGATGCGGCTTGGTCAAATTGAGTTTTCAACTGCACACACTGCTCAATCAGTCGTTGCAGCTGTTGGTCCAGAGACTCCCGCAGGGCCTCGGCTTGATCCAGCTCGGCTTTGATCACGGCAAGGTTAGAATCGGGACGCGTCAGGGTGTCCAGCTGAGTACGCAGCGACTGCAGCTGACGCTCGGCGCCCGGCCGATCAATATCGTCGAACTGCAGCTCTTCGATGCGTTGCAGCAGCGAAGCTTGACTCTCCAATTGACCGACATCGCCCTGGGCAGCATCCAGGGCCAGCTTGGCGGGCACGAGCTGTTCATTGACCTCGCGAATCTGCTCAGCCAAGAAGGCCAGACGGTCGCGGTTATCGAAGCCGGTCAGCCAGTCTTCATCCAGGCGCTTCTGGTCCTGCTTGTCGAAGAAGCGTTCTTTACCCGACATCAGCCCTTGGGCCGTCATGGCGTGAGGGGTATGACGCAATTGCTCCGTGCTTTCGACGCAGTGGCGGTCATTGTCCGCCAGTAGTGCCTTTACGGCTTCTCGGTACGGATGCTCCTTGAAGGTCAGCTTGCGGGTAAAGCCATCGTCGAAGAAAACGGGGCGCGACGACGGCTCTTTTACCTCCAACAAGCGCACATGCAAGCGGTTGTGCCGTTGGTTCACCCAACGCAGTGCGGCCTGGGATGAGCCCTGCGGCACCAAGATCCGGAGCCGGTGGCTACCGATTGCCCGCTCGATGGCACCCCGCCAGGCCAGCTCCTCGGGCTTGACCTGCACCAGCTCGGCAACGAAAGGCAGGGCCGACTCATCGACGCCAAGCTCCTGCGCCAGATCACCTCGAAAAGCATGAAAATGCCCGGGCAGGTTCGAGCCTGGCCGTCTCTCAACCTCAGCACGCTCCTGCTGTAAGCTCTGCAGGCGGCCATTGAGTTCCTGCTGGACGAGACCTGCATCGAACGCCTTCTGGCGCGCGTCTGTAGTTTGCTGGGCCAGTATTTCCAGGCGTGCCGCGATCTGCTGCTGATTTTCTTCGAGCGCAGCGGCCGATAACTCATCCGCGAGTCCAAGCCCCTTGGCCAAGCGTTGGTATTGCTCGGCTTTCAGGCGCCGCTTATCGCACTCCCTGACCCAATCAGCAATGCGCCCGCGTAATTGATCTATCCCTGCGCCCCCTACTCGCAGGTAGCGCTGACGATGTTGATCGACCACGCCCTTCTGGATCTCAAGCTGACTCCTGCATTGCGCCTGATCCAGTTCGGCCTGTTTGTGCTCCTTCTCAAGCCTGTTGGTTTCAGCCAACCACAGACGATACCCCTGCTCGGCGAACCAGACCGGGAGGATGCCTTCGAGCGCTTGTTTATCCTGCAACTGTTCTTGCAAGGCCCTATAACGTTCCCAGCCATCGGCGACAGGTTGCAACGAGCGCTGCTGCTTTCTAGCGGTTTCCAGTTCTCGGTGGATGTCAGTTAGATCATCGAAGCTGCTGGCGACCTCGGCAGCCCGCTCGAAGGCGGAGCGGTCATCCAGTACCAGCTCTCGAAAGATCTCATCAATACTGTTGAGCTGCTTCAGGCCGGCAGCGCGGTTGAGCAAGGTGAAAGCGTTTTCACCGACCTCGAAGTAATCCCTCAGCCTGGCCAGGAAGGCTTTCTTGCTGGGATACGGCCAGATCCCCATCCCATCCTTCTCCATCTGACGCAGAGCCCGCATGCCGCCTGCGTGATGCTGGCTGAGCCAGTGCTCCAGCGTCTGCTCGGGGGACTCGCTTAACAGCCAAAGTTTTTTCAGATCGGACGCCGAGGAGCTGGTGCCCTCGAACCAGAGCACAGCGCCCAGTCGAACCTGCGCACCGTCACGCTCGAGCGTGGCGGCAATGGCGGTGACAGTCTTACCCTGGCGCGCGATATGAGATTGCTCTACACCTCCGTCCCCGGGGCCGGTGACGCCGCGCACATAGGACACCAGATCGCGGTCGCTTTCATGCCCGCCCGTGGATGCCAGGTTGTAGCGCGGATTGGCGCACAGCAAGGTCATCAGAGCGTCCACCAGCGTCGTTTTACCGCTCCCCGTCGGGCCGATCACGGCGGTGCCGGAAGGATCGATCTCGGCACGGTGATAGCCCTGAAAGCCGCCCCAGTTATAGAGCTCGATGCTGGTGAGAATGAAGGTCTCGCTGTCACGCCAGAGTAGTGCCTGCTTCACGCCTCGTCCTCCTCACCACCGGCAGCCGGCGTAACCGCACCCTCCACCTGCTCTCGCAGCCATACTACGAGTGCCTGCAGGTTCTCCGGGTTAGCCAAGTGGGTAATGATGGGACGGATGATGACACGATCATGTGCGTCCAGAGCCGACACCAAACCATGCCCCTTGAGCTGATCCAGCAGCGTGATGATGCGATTGCGCTCCTTCGCCTCACTGCCCAGTTCGCCCAGGTAAACCTGCAATTGGGGAATCAGCTCATCAACCGCCACCAGCGCCTGACTAGCGCCCGTACCGCTTTCCTGTTCGTACGCGATGAAATGCTGTCGCAGAATGGCTATCAGCAGGGACTGCTCCAGATTCAGTCTTTGCCGACGCACGAGGGGGTGCGACCAGTCATCCTGCTCAGCCACCTCGCCCTGGCGAACGGTAACAAACACCAGCCCCCGAACCTCGTCGACCCCCATGGCAAGGTCGAGCGGCTCCAGGATTCTGTCCACCACCTCGATATTGGTGAGCGCTGAGCGATATAGGTTGGGTTTGTGGCTTTCTTCCAGCAGCCCGTACTTGAGCATTTCCTGTACGGCCTCACGTACCCGTTGCGGAGTCCGTCGCTCATCGACCTGTATATTGGCGCTCATGGCAGGTTGCTCACCATCCATGCCGTCATCCAACGCCATGGGCTCCGCCGTCAGCTCCGTTTCGTCGGCGCCAGAAGCGCCTGCAATTCGATCGAAGATCCCTGCCATGCTCACAACTCCCAATCGATGTCCTTGAGTGCCTCGTGGTCGAGTCCGACATAAGGCAGATTGAAGCCCCAGCGTTGCTCATCCTCGTCAACTAGCTCCACGAACTGACGCTCCTCTGTCAGCACCTCGATACCTGCCTCACGCGCCATCGCCAACCAGAGCGCAAAGGTTTCCAGGTCGTGAGCAGGTGGAAGCAAAGACGCAAGCTCCCCGAGACTCACAGGGCGCCCCTGCTCCACCAGCACAGCCAGGGTGTCATGAATCAGCGCTTCACGATCCAGCCCGTCGAAGGCATCCCAGAAGTCATCATCAATCTGCTCCAACCCCGCAGGCTTCAAACTCAGATCCAGCTCGCCCGCATCATCGTCATCCAGAGTCTTGAAGCGGAGACGCTCGATTGCCGGGACACCGGTAATGGCTACGCCAACCGGTGGTAAACAGGCAGGCTTACGGCGCTCTGACTGACGTTGCCAGTCGACGCTGAGCGCTAGATTGAAGAAGTCGTTGAGTAACTGTCCGACGCGATGATGCTCGGCGGCCAGCCCCGTTTTCATGAAGCCGCGGACATCGCGCTCGCTTCGGGCGCGCGCCTGGAGCACAGCCTGCGACTCACGAACTAGGCGTAACGCCAGCCAACGTAGCTCACGTTGCTGGGGACGATTCAGCGCCTTTGGAACCGCAGGATGACGAAGGATGGTGCGCAAGCGCTCACGCATGACCTCCAGCTCAGCGGACTGCCTCAGTTGCTGCTGGAAGCTTTCAAACACACGCCCTTCCGGTGTGTTGAGTAGAGCATCTTGACCATCCAGCAATCGATCGACGATTTCTCCACGGTGAGACTGCTCACTGATGATGGAGTGTCGAAGGGCGCGATCCGCCTCGCGCCAAGAGTCTTCAACTCGTCGAAAGTCTGCGCGCAGGCTGGTGGCCAGGTTATATACCTCGCGCATGCCCTCTATCGCCTGCGCTTCATCCAGCACGTCGACATGGCCGGCCTCTACCCGCGCCAGCTCGTGCTCCAAATCCTGGATTCTGCGGCGCAGGCTGGCAATACGGCCAGTTGGGCTGGGGTTCAGACCCGTTTCCAGGTTTTCAATCTCGCGCTGGACCACCGAAAGGCGAGATGCCGTGGAGGTCATGATCCGACTATCCAGCGAGTCGACGAACTGGATGGCGGACTCCAGCGCGTCGGTTGCGTAGATACGCCCCTCTCGTTCTACGACGAGGCGCCGCTTGATCCATTCACGAAGTTCACGACCTGCTTGGAGATGCGTTGCATCCGGGTCGATCTCGTAGAGCTCCTGGCTGGCATAAGCAGCCAGCATTTCGGACAGCGCTTGCAGCGCATCCTCCATGGGGATCCCATCATGCGCCCGCTCGAACAGCGTTCGCAGGCAACCCAACACAAGCGGCGCTCGGCGTGATGCGAGCAAAAGCCAGGCAGGGTGTTGGCTGCGGGCGGAGACATAACGTTCCGAGCGTTGTTGTGCGCTTTCTTCCATGGCGGCCACTTTCCAAAGGTAGTCCCAGCACGAGACTACCGAAGTCAGTCGTGGCCTCATGATACGTATTTGTCCTGGCGGATGGGCCTGTTCAATCGCCGGAATAGCCTGCGCCATGCCCCGAGTAGACTTAGCTGACAGCCGAGACCCTTCTTGGTGTCGCGGTTTGGCGATTTATTCCGCGTTCGCGCGCTAGATATTGGTGATTTGGCGGAGGGGTTTGCCGTCACGACAGTGGTTTTGGATAAGACGGCGGAAGCGACCTGGTGAACGCAAGTGACAGCTCAGTGGTTTTTGCGGGGCTGCTACTGGTTAGCTGCGGCAACCCAGTGCAACCATGGCGGCTACAGAGCATAGTCTCAATGACAATTCAGTGGTTTGATGGGATCTGACGGGGAGCTTTCTAAGTTGCCCAGTGGGAATTACGAGGCCTCCTGTTCAAAAAGAGCGGCGGCAGTTGGGAGGCTCGAGTGAGCTTTCACTCGCCCGCAACAGCGGCTGGATCTTCGCCGTCATCGCCACTCACTGAGCCTGACAGCTTTTTGCTATGCTGCCGACCTGCGCCGTGGGACTTAGTTGGCACCGGCTCGCCGCTGCCTCCCCCTGCGGATACTCCATTCAACCGTCTCCTGGAGTCGCGATGAAGCATCACTTGGTGATCGAAGACTGGGACGGCGACAGAGCTATTCGCTTGCCTGACGACGTATTGCAGGAAATGGGCGTCGACGTTGGGGATACGCTCTACCTTCTGGAGGAGTACGTAGGCGCCACCCGTTGCCTGGTGCTCAGCAAGACACCGCGCATTCCTGATCGCGTAGATGAGCTGGTTGGCCACTGGGAGTCGTTTGACAAGGTTGCCACCGATTTAAACGCCAAGGATGACTGAGCTGGCCCAGCCTCCTGCCCACGAATCTCGGCGCTTGCCGCTCTGCCATGGTCTCCTGCGAGGGCAGAGCCTGGCACCAGAAAAGCTTCGCTAACTTTTCGTTCCGCGCATTCCTAGTTTGTACGTTTGTAACGACACAGCCCAGAGAAGCAAAAACGGAGTTGGCTGAACTCAGGCGCAGCGCCGCTTGTAGTCGTCATTCCAAGTTCCTATGGAACCGGAGCAGCGCAAGGTCTTATCGATCTGTTAATTTCCACGGCCCACCAGTGAGCGTACTGGGTGAGGGTGATCATCTGTAGGTCGATAGTCGAAATTCAGGTTCAGTCAGACGGCGGCAGGGCGAGCCTGGGTTTGGCTAGTAGTCAAAAACCGGCATCCCAGATTTCGTTTTTTGTGCCACGGATAACCACCCTCAGGTGTCGCTATAGGCCTTAAACTGGAGGGAGCGGCACAAGACGAAACCCTTGCAGGATGGCACTTAGCGGCATTTTTTATCTCTGCATGGCAACTGAGATTCCTGTACCGCATTGCCCTCCGAAGGGTCGTGGGTTCGAATCCCGCCGGATGCGCCATACAAATCAAGCACTTACCAAAAGTCATTAGCCACAAGCCACCTCTCATGGGTGCATGGTGGGTGCAGTAAGCCTAAAGGAAAGCCCCGTCCTGAATCGCTCAGGCGGGGCTTTTTTATGCCGGCCAGCTCAAATGTCTGTCGTCAGTTCCAGCAGGGCAACCGGGTGGCCTGCGTCGCTCCCGGTAAGTTCGATCCCCTGGCGATTGGTCAGGTAAGGTGGGATTTTCCTCACTTCCCCCATTGGTGGTTGTGAGATAGCGCCGCGTTAGCCCATGGCTCAGTTCGGAGCCATCGCTGGTCGCGCCAAGGGGCGCACTTGAAATGCGCCCCTTCCCGGTAACGCGATCAACGTTAGTCCACCGTTAGCCAACGTTGCTCCAACGTTAATGCCCGAGGCCGTAACTCAGCGGGGTCGCCGTCTCCACAAAATTGCGGTCACGGTCGCGCGATCATCTCCTGAAAAATCAGGGCATGTTCACTACGAATATTTTGTAGTGGCGGCTTCAGCCGGTGGCTGGAGTGAGAGTTTTACGAGACTCTCGTAATACTCCGAATCTGGTGGATTTTGTGCGTCCGAAATTCGGACGCACAAAACACCGACTGACGACGAATTTCGTCCGCAGTCAAAAGGACGTTTTGCGTACTTTTGAAGCCGGGTTTTCAAATGCGGGATATTCCCGTATTTGCGCTTGAACGCAGCGAGCCTTTGCCTGCAATGCAGGAGATCCAAAACCGGCGATTTGCCGGTTTTGAGGTCGGACTATCCGACTTCAAGCCGGCCACCCGCATTTGAACGGCGGTTCGCCCCCATTGGGGGAATACCGGCTGAGGGAGAGGTCACGCATACGGTGGAAAGGTGAGCTTGTACCGGCTGGGCTTGGTGAACGTTTGGACAATCAGACTACGCGTGCTGAAGCGTTGTTTGGATAGGGGCAGAGGCAGAAAATACTCCAACCATTCAGCCTCACAATCCAAAAGCCATTGTGCAACTTTTTGGTGGATAAAGCTGTGGATAGAACGCTAGGGAACAAATACCCAAAG
>NZ_KV828404.1:0-557 GCF_001836405.1 Pseudomonas sp. HMSC057H01
ATTTGGGGTTGGCGTATACTCACTGTGCTGCTAGCCAGGGCTATGCGCCGGCTAGTTATGAGTTGGGGGCGTATTACAAGATAGTAGAGCATAATTTTCCAAAAGCATTGGGTTATTATCAGGCGTCAGTCTCTCAGGGCGGAAAGAGTGCGGCTTTATTTATCTCCGGTGTTTTTGATAAAGCCAGTCCTGATGTCGATAGAATGTGGTACGCACCCGATGAGAAATTGCGCAAATTATATGATGGTATTTACGATAAACTTGCCGCTGATCCTGATTTTCGTTTTCCCAACTTGATAAAGGACCATCCTCTACCTTCTCACCCGACCCAGGGCTACGATGCAGATCGGCCCGACTGGAAACCGGGGCAGTGATGCGGCTGATGGCTATTGGACTTTGGGCCGTGCTCTGTCTTGCAGGCGTCCCCGTGATGGCCAACAGCAAACCATTTGTCTGCGCTAATGAAAAAGACCATCTGCCGCCGTTGGATCCGCAAGCCGATGCTTGGTACCGCGAAGCAGCAGCCTTGGCCAAGCCCGATACTCTGCGGCCCTGGG
>NZ_KV828405.1:0-275 GCF_001836405.1 Pseudomonas sp. HMSC057H01
TGTGGATAGAACGCTAGGGAACAAATACCCAAAGGGCTCCGAGAGAGTGCGCAACTTTTTGCAAGCGGTGCGCAAAAAGTTGCGCAATTTTCAGTGTTCTTCCCATGAGAATCGCCAGCGAGTTTTTGGCTTCCCCCAATAACGCCTTGATGGAAAAGAGTTTCAAGACTAGTGGCACGGTTCTTGTCTAGCACCGATGTCCCCGGCATACCGCCTGGGCACTTTCAACGACAAGGAACGTATCCATGGCAACCCCCGCCTATATGTCCATCACC
>NZ_KV828406.1:0-1847 GCF_001836405.1 Pseudomonas sp. HMSC057H01
AATCGGACGGCAGAATGGGCTCAAGGTCGGCGGAACTGGTGGCCATCGGGACGCTAGGCATTGCACGGGGGCGCCCACCTCCCGACGGAAACCGCTTCAGTTCCGTTGCCTCGAAACCGCCCCCCATTGCAGGCGCGACGATAATGAGGCGTTTTGACCTCAGCGCCTTACTGATTGCGGCCTGACTTGCTCCGAGGGCCTGGGCCGCCCCTTCCTGTCCGAAGCGGCCAACGAACTCAGCGAGTGTTTGGGTTTGCATACTTCCTGCCTCTTGCTTTGGAGGCAGAATAACCGGCGGTGCTATTCTTTACAATACCGCTGGTTCTTTGACTGCATAACCGTTGGTTGTTAACGTCTCACCATGAAGAAACGAAAGCTAAGCCAGATCGAACTCAACGAATGCCAAGCGCTAAGGCACATTTATAGCGCGAAGCGCCGAGAACTAGGGCTCACGCAATCCTCCATTGCCGAGGCATTCCGTATGAGTCAGACCGCTATTTCGATGTATATGAATGGCAGCAATGCGCTGAATGCGGCCGTTGCCGCTAAATTTTCAACGATACTCGAAGTACCCGTATCCAGCTTCAGTCCGCGCCTAGCAGCCGAAATTGAGGGCATGGCAAAGGCAATGCATCCCAAGCCAGTACCAGATATCACCGACACCCTGGAGCCTATCCATCCGTGGGATGACGGCACCCCCATTGACGATGATGAGGTAGAGATACCTTTCTACAAGGAAGTTGAGATGGCCGCCGGCGCAGGCCGAAACATTGAGCAGGAAATCAAAGGACGCAAGCTTCGCTTCTCCTACGCAACCTTGCGCGCAGCAGGGGTCGATCCATCGGCTGCCATCTGCACCAGGGTAGGAGGCAACAGCATGGAGCCCTTGATCTCTGACGGCGCTACTATCGGCGTTGATACGGCCACCAAACACATCACCGACGGCGAGATCTACGCCATCAAGCACGACGACCTGCTAAGGGTGAAGTTCGTCTACCGCCTGCCTGGCGGGGGGGTCCGCCTGCGCAGCTATAACCGAGATGAGTATCCCGACGAGGAGTACACCCCTGAGGAAATGAGGAGCCAACAAATCAGTATCATTGGCTGGGTGTTCTGGTGGTCAGTGGTAAGGATTCGGCGAAAGCTGTGATCAACAACAGTCGGCACAACGCACCCCATCCCACCAGTCTTTTTGCTCAAAGCCTCAAAGCCATTCAGCCAACCTGCGGTTCTGCGCAAGTTGGCATGCTCACTTAATGCCTGACGCATCATTCGCCGCATTGTTCTGCTAGCTATCCGCAATGCCGGGCACTGTGCTCGGCACATGCACCCCCTGCAAGCCCATCCCAAGCAACACCCCACCTACCGCCCGCGACCTCAGCCGCCCTCAAGCAGGAAGCAGCAATACTCAATAATAAAACCGCAGGTGTTGACACCAATAAATAACCGCAGGTAAATTCTGTCCATATGTTGAAACGTGAGTGACCAACAAGGACTCCCCATGACCATCACCATCAGCACTGATACCTGGCAAGGCCGTCTCGGCATGGGTCTCGCTCCGCGCGAACTGGAGGCCACCCTGCATGCGGCGAGCGACCTGACCGCAAAGGAGATCGCGAAGCTGATGGGCATCGCGCCTGGAACCGTATCCAAGCGGTTGGATGATGCGCGGTTCAAGCTCGGCGCCAAGACTATCCGCGGCCTGGTGCTGGAGGCGTACAAGCGCCAGATTATCAGCCCCCTGTGCGTTGGCATCCTCGCCCTCCTGGCGGCAGCACAACCCCTCCTCGATGAAGACCCGGCCATGCGGGCGCGCCGTGGCGGCGAAAGGAAGATCGAAACTCGTC
>NZ_KV828407.1:0-216 GCF_001836405.1 Pseudomonas sp. HMSC057H01
AAACACCTTGAAATCACATACCTGAATCCGGATAGACGTAAGCCCAAGCGAACGGATATTCAACCGAATTGCTTGACGATCATAGAGCGTTGGAACCACCTGATCCCTTCCCGAACTCAGAAGTGAAACGACGCATCGCCGATGGTAGTGTGGGGTCTCCCCATGTGAGAGTAGGTCATCGTCAAGCTCCTATCCCAAAACCCCTGGTCAGCGATG
>NZ_KV828408.1:0-7558 GCF_001836405.1 Pseudomonas sp. HMSC057H01
TCTCCCACTACACCGACTGGACCATCGGCCACGTCCACGCCGGCGCCCTCGGCTGGGTCGCGATGATCACCATCGGCTCGCTCTACCACCTGATTCCCAAGGTCTACGGGGTCGAGAAGATGCACAGCGTCGGCCTGATCAATGCGCACTTCTGGCTGGCCACCATCGGCACCGTGCTGTACATCGCCTCGATGTGGGTCAACGGCATCACCCAGGGCCTGATGTGGCGCGCGGTCAACGAGGACGGCACGCTGACCTACTCCTTCGTCGAGTCGCTGGTGGCCAGCCATCCGGGCTTCATCGTGCGCCTGGTCGGTGGCGGGTTCTTCCTCACCGGCATGCTGCTGATGAGCTACAACACCTGGCGCACGGTACGCCAGGCGCGCCCGGAAGGAATCCTCGCGGCGGCCCGCATGGCCTGAGCCGCGACAGCGCGTCCCTTCCCTTCCCGAGCCTCGCCCGCCACGCTGCGGGCAAGGCTCGACAGCCGACGAGGAGAATCATCATGGAATTCAGCTGGAGCGAGATCCTGCTGGAGCTGCTGGCGGTCGCCGTGCTGTTCTTCGGCGTGCATTGGAGCCTGCGCCACGCCAAGACCCTGGACCAGGCGAGCATGCTGCCGTTCGCCGACGACGAGGAGGTGGCCCGCCGGGTCGAGCGGGAAACCGGCAGGAGCCGCACCGGCTGCGGCTGTCCCGGTCGCTGCCAGGGCGACTGCCGGCACTGGGACAAGAATTGGCCGGCATGACGCCGGCCAGTCGCTTCAGGGCTTTATCTTCTTCAGCTCGTTGAGCAGTTCCAGCAACTGCGCGAGCTTTTCCTCGCCGAACCGCTCCTGGATGCGCTGGTAGTTCTTCTCCATGTCGCCGCTCATGGAGACGAAGCACTGCTGGCCCTTCTCCGTCAGGTTCACGTAGACCCGCCGCTGGTCCTTTGGCGCCTTCCAGCGCCGGACGATGCCGTCGCGCTCCAGGCGCGCCAGCACGCCGGTCATGCTCGGGCGCAGGATGCAGGCCTGGTTGGCCAACTGGTAGCTCTCCATCTCGCCCTGCTGGCGCAGGATGCGGATCACCCGCCACTGCTGCTCGGTGAGGCCGTGCTGGTTGAGGGAGGGACGGAAGAAACTCATCGCGGCTTCGCGAGCCTGCAACAGGGTCAGGGTCAGGGAGGGTCTTGGCGTTGACATAGGGTCCGAGCTTGGATGACTGGTTTCGAAAGTGCAGAAGAGTAGCGGAAAAAACACAGGCTGCATGCGGGTATGCAGAAGGAAATCAACGGTTTCCGCCGTGCAGGGCCAAGCCCAGTGCGAGCAGGCTGCCGACGCCGCAGACGGCCATCACCAGCGCCATCGGCAGCACGCCGGGCAGCGCCAGCCAGCCGACCGCCAGGCTGGCCAGGCAGCCGAGGCCGAACTGCCCGGACACCGCCACCGCCGAAGCCGCCCCGGCCTGTCCGGGATACAACGCCAGCAGGCTGGCGATGCAGTTGGCGCCGAGCAGGCCGGTGACGCTGACGAAGCACAGCAGCCCCGGCACCAGCGCCCACAACCCGCCCCGCTCGCCGAGCGCCGCATAGCCGAGGAGGAACAGCCCGGACAGGCAGGCCAGCAGGCTGCCGGCCCGCAGCAGCGGCCGCGGACCGTGGCGGCGCACCAGGCGCGCGCTGCACCAGGTGGCGAGCATCACGCCGAGGATGTTCAGGCCGAAGAACCAGCCGAAGCGCTCCGCGCGCACGCCGAAATGCTCGATGAACACGAAGGGCGCGGCGCTGATGTAGGCGAACATCCCGGCGAACGCCAGCCCCATGCACAGCACGTAGCCCAGCGCGCGACGGTCGCCGAGCAGCCGCCCATAGGCGAGAAAGGCCTGGGCCAGGCTGCCGCCGCGGCGCTCCGGCGGGTGGCTTTCGGCGACCCGCCAGACCGCCAGCAGGCAGAGCCCGGCGAACAGCGCCAGGACCACGAACAACGCGCGCCAGCCGGCCCAGAGCATCAGGTAGCCGCCGAGCAGCGGCGCGGCCAGCGGTGCCAGCATGGTCACCATGTGCATCAATGCCAGCATCCGGGCGGCCTCGCCCAACGGATAGAGGTCGCGCACCATGGCCCGCGCCAGCACCGACGCGGCGCCGCCGCCGAGGGCCTGGAGCACCCTCAGCAGGACCAGTTGCCCCGCGCTGTCGGCCAGCGCGCAGGCCAGGCTGCTGAACAGGTACAAGGCGATACCGGCCAGCAGCACCGGGCGCCGGCCGAAACGGTCGGACAAGGGGCCGTAGAACAGCATGCCGACGCAGAAGCCGACCAGGAAGCCGCTGATGCTCCGCTGCACCTGGGCATCGCTGGCGCCGAGATCGGCGGCGATCGCCGGCAGGCTCGGCAAATACATGTCGATCGACAGCGGGCCGAACGCCACCAGCGCCGACAACAGCAGCAACAGGCGTCGTTCGCCGCTTCCGACCTGAATCCTCGATGCACTCGCAGGCACGCTCGCCCTCCTCTTCTTCGCCTTTCGGTCCAGACGACACCGCCGTGCACGCGGATGCAAGTTCGCCGTCCGGGAAATCCTCGCGCCGCGACCTCGTTCACCCTGGCAGCGCGCGGGCCTGGCTCCTTTCGCGGGCCGACAACGTTAACAGATTAACCAAATGCGCAGAAGGCGAAAGATTCCAGGCTGGCTTCGCTCTCCAGCGCCTTACCGTCAATGCTCGATGAGCATGGAAAGGGGCAGAGGCTAGCGAAGCTTCCGGGAGGATCGCCAACACTTCATTAACAAGTTAACAATATGCTAAAACTCACCGTGCAATCGGCGTCACCCATACCTACAAGAACAACAACCAAGGGAAGAATCGATGATCACGGCATGCCCCCGCCCGTGCGCCTGGCGCTGCTATGCGCTTGGCCTCGGCCTCCTGCCCCTCGCCGCGCAAGCGGAATTCCTCGCGGACAGCAGCGCCCACCTCGACCTCCGCAACTTCTACCAGTTGCGCGACTACCGCCAGCACGATGCGCCCCAATCGCAGGCCGGCAACTGGTCGCAGGGCTTCGTCCTGCGCCTGCAATCCGGTTTCACCGGCGGCCCGCTCGGCTTCGGCCTGGATGCTACCGGGCTGCTCGGCGTCAAGCTCGACTCGGGACGCGGGCGTAGCAACGATGGCACGCTGCCGTTCGGAGCGAATTCGAAGGAGCCGGTGGACGACTACAGTCACCTCGGCCTGACCGCCAAGCTGCGCTATTCGCAGACCCAGCTACAGGTCGGCATCCTCATGCCGCAACTGCCGGTGGCGTTCCGCGACGACGTGCGCCTGTTGCCGCAGACCTTCGACGGCGCGCTGCTGACCTCCAGCGAGATCGAGGGTCTCACCCTCACCGCGGGGCAATTGTGGAAGTCGCGCACTCGCGAGTCGGCCGGCAGCGACGACATGTACATCATGGGCCGCGACAAGGCCCACGCCAGCGACGAGTTCAATCTCGCCGGCGCGACCTACGCCTTCACCCCTCGGCTCAGCGCCAGCTATTACTACGGCCAGCTCAAGGACATCTACCGGCAGCACTATCTCGGCCTGCTGCACACCCTGCCGCTGGGCGAAGGGCTGTCGCTGCGCAGCGACCTGCGCTACTTCGACAGCGGCGAAGACGGCGCGGCGATCTCCGGGCCGGTGGACAATCGCAACCTCAACGCCATGCTCACCCTGCGCGCCGGCGCCCACGCCTTCGGCATCGGTGTCCAGAAGATGATCGGCAACGACGCCTTTCCGGTGCTCAACGGCTACACCACGCCCTACGTGGCCAACCTCATGGCCTACCAGACCTTCACCCGACCGCAGGAGAAATCCTGGCAACTGCGCTACGACTACGACTTCGCCGGCCTCGGCCTGCCCGGCCTGAACCTCATGACCCGCTATGTACAGGGCCGCGACATCGACCGCGGCGCCGGCCGTGCCGACGACAGCGAATGGGAGCGCAACACCGACCTGTCCTACGTGATCCAGAGCGGACCGCTGAAGAGCGTCGCCTTGAAATGGCGCAACATCACCTACCGCAGCCGCTACGGTGCGGACCTGGACGAGAACCGCTTCATCGTCAATTACACGCTAAAGCTCTGGTGAAGCGCGGCCCCTTGGGGCCGCAGGCACCTCAATCCTCGAGTCGCAGTTGCAAATGCTGCTTCTTGCCCAGGCTCAGGCGCAGCCCGTCGACCTCGCCCGCCAGCGGCGCGTCCGGATCGCTGACCGGCGTGCCGTCCAGGCGCAGGCCGCCGCCGGCGGCGAGGCGGCGGACCGCGCTGCGGGAGGGCTGGATCGCGTGCTCCAGCAGCAGGTCGGTCAGCGACAGTCCCTGCGCCAGGCGCGCGCGGGATAGCTTCATCATCGGCAGGCCGCTGTCCCGCGTACCGTCGGCGAACACCCCGCGCGCGGCATCGGCGGCGGATCGCGCGGCGTGCTCGCCGTGCGCCAGGGCGGTGGCGGCATTGGCCAGGACCACCTTCGCTTCGTTCAGCTCGGCGCCCTGCAAGGCGCCCAGGCGGCGCACCTCATCCATCGGCAGTTCGCTGAACAGGGCGAGGAAGCGACCGACGTCGCGATCGTCGCAGTTGCGCCAGAACTGCCAGAAGTCGAACGGCGCCAGGCGCTCGGCGTTGAGCCATACCGCACCCTGCGCCGACTTGCCCATCTTGCGCCCGTCGCTGGTGGCCAGCAGCGGCATGGTCAGGCCGAACAGTTGGGCGCCGCCCTGGCGTCGCGACAGCTCCACGCCGTTGATGATGTTCGCCCACTGGTCGGCGCCGCCGAGTTGCAGGGTGCAGCCGCGCCGGCGCGACAGTTCGACGAAGTCGTAGGCCTGCAGCAGGGTGTAGCCGAACTCGAGGAACGACAGCGAATGCTCGCGGTCCAGGCGCTGCCTGATGGCGTCGAAGGTCAGCAGGCGGTTGATCGAGAAGTGCCGGCCGACCCGGTCGAGGAACTCCAGGTAGCCGACGCCGTCCAGCCATTCGGCGTTGTTCACCAGGCTGTCGTCGTGCAGTTCGACGTAGCGCGAGAAGACCCGGGCGATGCCGTCGATGTTGGCCTGGATCTGCGCCTCGGTGAGGATCGGCCGGCTCGAATCGCGGAAGCTCGGATCGCCGATCCGGGTGGTCGCGCCACCGATCAGCAGCAACGGACGGTGCCCGGCCTTCTGTAGCCAGCGCATCAGCATCAGGCCCTGCAGGTGGCCGATGTGCAGGCTGTCGGCGGTGGCGTCGAAGCCCAGGTAGGCGGTTGCCGGACCGGCGGCCAGGTGCGCGGCGAGGCCGTCGCGGTCGGTGCACTGGTGGACGAAGCCACGCTCTTCGAGCAGGGCGATCAGGTCTTGCTGATGGGTCGGGACGGACACGGGTATCTCCTTTGGCACGGTGGATGCCCGAGGAGACAGGTTGGGAGGGAGTTCACCGGACAGCAACCATATCCATACATATCAATTAGTTAGGAAGAATATATTTCCGCACCAGAAAATCCAGACAGGGCTTGCAGACCAGCAAAACCGGGGGGTCTGGTTTCTGATGCGGAAACTATTTTTGACGGGCGAGCCTATTTGGAGAGGGAGTGCCCAAATCCGCGACTGCTTCACGGTACACGCCTAACCCACCGTCGAGGCTAAGCCGATCATCACCAAAATTTGATGGCAAAACGCCTTGGCGCGATACTCTCGCACCCTTGCTAAGGAGAGCGCCCTTGACAATTAACATCGCAATCGCAACCTATGACTCAATCGTCTTAGGGTGCGACAGCCTATCGAGCATCGTCGAACAGGCAATTCTGCCGTTCCGAAATGACGCAACCTTTGCCAGAGACGCGAATGGTCAAGAATTGATTGATGCTTCAGGAGAGAAGGTTGTGTCCACTGCGTACCTGCAGCCGTTCGTCACCAACGTTTTCTCTGGAGCACAAAAGATGTTCCTCCTCTACGAAGATGAGGATACCTCTGTCGCGGCCGTAACCGCTGGCATGGCGACGTTGAATGGTGTGACGATTGCAGGTTTCGCCAAGAAGTTCAGTCGCCTCTGTGCATCGGAGAGCCGTCGTTACCGGACGGTAGAGCAGGTCGCAAAGGACTTTATGGCGGCTGTTCGTCAGGAGTGGGAAAAGCAGGTCAACTACCAGAATTGCCCAGAAGAACAGAAGCCCTATATGCCAGACGTTCAATTTATTGTCGGTGGCTATGGAGCAGACGATGAGACGAGTAAGGTTTACAAGATATTCGTCAAAGATTTGACGATCGAGGAGCAGTTTCTTTGGCAGACACGCTCAGGCGCGTGTTTCGGCGGGCAGTCTGATTTTGTAGAGAGGCTTCTTGTTGGGGTGGATGGCAGAATTGTCGAATCTGTCAGTGGAGTGATAAATCGCGAGATCGAATCGCGCACCCGACAAGCGGCTCAATCGGTGGTTGATCAGCTGCTGGCCGCAGGTGTCAATATCCCTGAAGGCTTCACGTTCGAGGCGCCTCAAAGAGAAATGAATCTCCCCTGGTGGGATTGCGTTGCAGATATTGACTTTGGAAATCTCCCAACCCAGTATGCAGTTGAGCTAGCTGAATTGCTGGTGAACTTGCAGTCAGGGATGCAGCGGTTCGCCAACGGTGTAGCTACCGTTGGAGGAAGAACCCACATTGGTGTGCTCAAGAGAGGCGAGAAATTCGCAATGCTCAATGAGCCAAAACTGGTTCACAACCATACGGGCTATTCACATGACCTCTAACTATCGTGACGTTTCTGGGCAGATCGGCAGATCCAGCCAAAATGACCGAAATAGTCGCTCACGCCAAATTTCCTGTTCGGATAGGAGCGGGGCAATCCCATCCTCTCAAGACATAAGGCGCGCCCCCTCTGCGCCAACCCAGATTCGTGACTGCATAGGCACCTATCGAAACGGTCTTATCGCCGTGGACTAGAAACCTAGCTGAAACCCCGCCTCGGCGGGGTTTCCATTTGTATGCAAGCGCTTGCTCTCAATCAGCGCTCTACCTCGTAGACGCCCCGCACGGTTCGCCATGACCCCATTCAAAATGGGTAGTCTACACGCCGCCCGCCTCCGGCAGAGGATACCTGGCCTTGATCTCCTCGACCTTGGCGATCCAGGCAGAGTAGTCCGGTTCCACGCCGGCCTTGATAGCGTCGAACTCGGCCTCGGTCTTGAGCGGGTCACTCTCTAGACGGTAGGCATTCGCCCGCGCTGCGGCGGCGGCATCGCACTCAGCCTGCCAGCGTTCTTGCGCCTGCTGTTCAGCGGTCTTTAACTTGCTCCAGTCGATCATCGCGGTAACTCCACCGGGCCGTCGGCCTCGATCAGCAACGGTTCAGGGAAGCGAGCAGCGGCACTGGCATCAGCGGCCAGCGGGAACCGCAGGGTTAGTTCCAGCCGTCCATCCCTTCGCGCCACAGGACCAGCGAATAACTCCGATCCAATGGCCTCGGTCGGCAACTCGCCGCCCTCCGGGAGCGGAGTGAAGTCGAACGCCTGGCCGTTCACGGTGAGTACATCGCCAGCCCTGCTCAGCGACAGGTGCTCGTCGCTGCCTGGCAGTGGT
>NZ_KV828409.1:0-764 GCF_001836405.1 Pseudomonas sp. HMSC057H01
GCGATTGACAGCATTCGTTAGGGAAGCCGCCAGGCGAGCCGTCTCCACTGCCGCACTACCAAACCCGGCCACCGAAACCAGCGGCGTAGAGGTGGCCGGCATCGCCAAGGTGTTCGCAGCCTGAATGATCTGACCTGGTACTACATCGGCTGTTTTTTGCAAATCGTTGGTCGCCGCACGCTGTGCCTCGGCTACCGCTGCCGAAACCTCCTTGGCTTTGGCCTGCAGCGCTGCTTCGGTCTGCAGGGCAAAGGTGTTCACCTTGGCATAGGTGCTTTCAGTGAATTGTCGAAGGGTTGCTTGTGCAGCTTGCGAAGCCGCCTTGGTGGGGCTGGCCTTGACCTGGGCGGTTAGCCTGTTGACCTCGGTTTCGACCTCGGCGGCCGCATTGGCAGCAAACTGAGCCAGCGCTTGTTTTCGTGCTGTCGAAAACGCCGTGGCTTCGTTGACGATCTGCTTGACTTTGGTGTTGAAAGCCGTGACCTGGGCTTCTCCACTGGCCTGTGCTGCCAAGGCAATCTGATTCCGAAATGCCGCGCTGATCAGGTTCTGGCTGGACGAAATCTGGCTGTTGGCTTGTTGCTGGGCTTGCGCTGTCTTGACCTGCACCGCCTGGGTTGCCGAGGCGACTGCACCACTGACCTGGGTGGAAACCTGAGACAGACTAGCATCCACTGCTTTCACACGTTGCTGGACCTTGGTGGCGGTCGGAGTGGTGATCGCGTTGAAGTCGGCACCGAGCTGTTGAGTGACCTGCTGGGCTT
>NZ_KV828410.1:0-19567 GCF_001836405.1 Pseudomonas sp. HMSC057H01
GCGGATAACCGCGAGCGGTTATTCGCCCTACGGACCCGGGGAGGTGTCGGCGTTTCCAGGGCGTTATCCGCCGATTCAGAACGCCAGCAGGTAGCGCAGGGTTAGTTGGTTGCCTTCGCTGCGGTTGCGCGCGCCGCTTTCGGCGTAGAGGTTGGCGAACAGCGTTTGCCTGCCCTGGCTATACATCACCCCCGGGCCTATGCCGAAGACCTGCTCGCGCGAGTCGGCCTGCCGGTGGCCGTCGATGCGGTCGGCGCTGATCTGTTTCAACTGGTAGCCGGCCAGGCCGATCCGCCAGTGCGGGTCCAGCGCGTAGGAGATCGAGAAGTTCGCGTGCAGCGCCTGTCCCGGCTGTACGTCGTTTGCGCCCAGGCGCGGCGAGGGGTCGTCGTTGCGGCTGATCCAGGCGTAGTGCAGGCGGCCGCTGAGTTCCAGGCGCTCGCCCAGTTCCCAGGTGAAGGCGTAGTGCGGGTTGAAGATCCAGGTGTTGCTGCCGGTGTTGATCGCGGCGTCCTTGTCGTAGTCGCCGGTGGGCAGGGAGAAGACGAAGTTCAGGCGCTGCCAGTAGGGGCGGCCGAACAGCGTAGCGGGCCCCCATTGCAGCATCAGCGGACTGACGATCAGGTCGCCCTGGCGGGTGCGCCGGCCGTCCGGGCCGCCGTCGATATCGAGGTCCAGGCGTACCAGCGGCAGCAGCACTTCGGCGCCGTAGTGGGCGCCGAGCAGGGTGTTCTGGCTGAGGTAGGCGAAGTGCGGCAACAGCGTGGTGCCACGAACCCGTTGCCGACCGGGAACCGAATGCCCGCCGGCGTCGCTGGCGTTGTTCGCCCGAACGTATTGCAGGGGCAGTTCGAAGAGCATGCCGGGACGGCTGACGCCGTCCATGAAGCTGGCGTTGCCGAGCGCCAGCGGCGGCAGCGCGACGGCGTCGGCGCGGGCCTCCAGGCAGAGCGCGGCGGAGAGGGCGCCGAAGGTGGGTAGCAGGGCTGCACGCATGAGGGAGTTTCTCTTTTTTCTGGTTCCGTGGGTTCAGAGCAACCTGATCGGGTAGTCGACCACCACCCGGTATTCGTCGGAGCTGGAGTTGCCGCGGGTGTTGCCGGGGGCGGTGTAGCCTTCGCCGGGGCGGTGGGTGGCCCAGCGCAGGGTCACGCTGAGGCCCTTGGCCGGGCCGGCGGGGAAGGCATAGCGCAGCGACAGGTCGCGTTCCCAGTGCTGGGCGTTCTTGCCATTGGGGTTGTAGAGGTAGCCGTAGCCCGCGCTGTCCGGGTCGACCCGGGTCAGGTCGGCCTGGCCACGGCCGTAGGCGGCGCCGAATTGCCAGTCCGGGGCGGCGAGGAAGGCCAGGCTGGCCTGGTACTGGATCTTCCACGAGCGCTCGCCGGGGCCGTTGAAGTCGGCGTACTGCATGGCGTTGCTTTCGTAGAGGAAGGTCCGGTCGTTCTGCGCGATGAAGTCGAACGGGGTGTCGCCATCGACCTTTTGCAGGCTGAGGCTCAGCGACTGGCCGCCGCCGGCCAGGGTCAGCCCGGCGTTGTAGAGGTCGTTGTCGATCCGGCCGAGCTGGCTGCGGCCCTGGTCGCGGGTCTTGTAGTAATGCAGCCAGGGCGTCAGGGTCAATTGGCTGGAAAGCCGCCACGGCTGGCTGAGGCCGAGGTAGTGCTGGTTCCAGATATCCGCCAGGCGGCCGCTGTAGAGCGTCGCCTGGCTGCCGCCGGGGGCGCTGTAGCTGGCGCCCAGCCAGGCGATGTGCGGGCTTTCGCGATCGGCGGCGATACCGCCCTTGGTGCCGTTGCCGTAGCCGCTGGTGAGATGACTATGGCCGCTCTGGTTGCGCAGGCGGGTGGCTTCGACGAAGCCGGCGTCCAGTTCGAGCGCGCGGAAATGGTAGTTCTTCAGGGTCACGCCACGGTAGCTCTGCGGCACCATGCGACTGACGCCGCTGGCGATCACCGGGTTCTCCAGCAACTGGTCGCCGATCTTCAGCAGGCTGTCCAGGCCGCGCAGCTTGAGGGCCGCGCCGGCCGCCGAGAAGCTGTCGGCGGGGCGACCGGCGGAGTCCAGCGGCAGCACGCCGGCACCGCCGCTGCCGCCACCGCCGTCCAGGCGCAGGCCGTAGAAGGCGTGCGCATCCAGGCCGATGCCTATCGGCGTGTCGGTATAGCCGGAGCGGAACGACAGCATCAGGCCCTGGGCCCATTCGCGCTGGTCGCGGCGGGACGGGGTGTCGTGGTTGTCGCGGGCGAAATAGTAGTTGCGGAGGAAACCGTTCAGCGTCGAGCCTTCGACGAAGCCCGGCGGCACCTTCATTTCGGCTTTCTGCCGCTGGTTCAGGCCGGTGCTGATGTTGTCGCGATGGCCCAGGGAGTCGTCGGCCAGGAGCGAGCCCGGACCTATGGCAAGGGCAAGGCAGAGCGTAGCCCCGCGCTTCATGGAGGAATCAGGCATGGGTCCGGTCCGTAGTCGTTGCTGTCCACCAGGCTCCTGCTCGGCAAAAGAAGGGGCGTGCAGCCCCTTCCTTCCCATGGATCACTTGCGCTGCGAATCCAGTTGCTCGTGGTTGTTGACCACGGCCTGGGCCTTGGCGTAGCTCTCGATCAGCAGTTGGTAGTGCGGGAATACCGCGCTGTAGGCTTCGGCGAACTGCACAGCGTCGTCGCGGTTCCAGGTGCGCTGGATTTCCGAGCAGACCGCGGCGGTGTCCATCGGCACCACGCCGGCCTGGACCACCCGTGCCAGGGTGACTTCCTGGGCCATCTTGGAGTAGGTGCCGGAGGCGTCGATCACCGCGAACACCTGATAGCCGTCGTGTACCGCGGCGATGCTGGGGAAGGCCATGCACACGCTGGTGATGGTGCCGGCGATGATCAGTTGCTTCTTGCCGGTGGCCTTCACCGCGGCGACGAATTCCGGGTTGTCCCAGGCATTGATCTCACCCTTGCGCGCGACGTACTGGGCGTGCGGCGCGGCCTCGTGGATCTCCGGGATCAGCGGGCCGTTGGGGCCCTGCGGTACCGAGGCGGTGGTGATCACCGGGATCTTCGCCAGGGTGGCGACCTTGGCCAGGGTGGTGGCGTTGGCGCGCAGTTCGGTCATCGGCATGTCCTTGACCGTCTGGAACAGGCCGCTCTGGTGGTCGATCAGCAACATGGCGGCGTTGGCCGGATCGATCTTCGGGGTCTGGCCGTTGAAGTTGGCGGGAGCGCTCATTTCCATTTCCTCTTGCAGGGTGGTCGTCCGTGAATTTCGGGCAAAGCCCGGCCGGGCCCGCGCTTCCTGCGCGGGCCATGTCGTAGGGGGGCGGACTTCAGTGGGCGCGGATGAAGCGCCCGTTCTCGAAGTCCTCGATGGCCTGGTCGATTTCCTCGCGGCTGCTCATCACGAAGGGGCCATAGCCGATGATCGGCTCGTCCAGCGGCTCGCCGCTGAGCACCAGCAACTGCACGTCGTTGTTGGCTTCCAGTTCCAGCCGCGGGTCGTCGCGGTCGAGCAGGGCGACCTGGGCTTCGCGAACGATCTCGTCGCCGACCGCGAGGGTGCCGCGCAGGACCACCACGGCGCAGGTATGTCCCTTGGGCAGGTCGAGGGCGAGGTGCTTGCCGGCCTTCAGTTGCACGTCCCAGACCGCCAGTGGCGAGTGGGTCAGCGCCGGCCCCTGGTGGCGGCCGTAGCGTCCGGCGATCACCCGCAGTTCGCCGGCCCTGTCGGGCAGGCCGACGCGGGGAATGTCGGCATCCAGCAGGGTCTGGTAGCGCGGCGGATTCATCTTGTCGCTGGAGGGCAGGTTGACCCATAGCTGGACCATTTCCAGCGTTCCACCTGTGCTACGGAAGCGTTCCGAGTGGTACTCCTCGTGGAGGATCCCGGAGGCCGCCGTCATCCGCTGCACATCCCCCGGCCCGATGCGTCCGCCGGCGCCGGTGGAGTCGTGGTGCTCGACCTCGCCCTGGTAGACGATGGTCACCGTCTCGAAGCCGCGATGAGGATGCTGGCCTACGCCGCGGCGCTGCTGTGCGGGGGGGAAATCAGCAGGCCCGGCGTAGTCCAGCAAGAGGAACGGGCTGATATGCTGGCCCAGTGTGTTGTAGGAAAAGAGCGAACGAACGGGGAATCCGTCGCCCACCCAGTGGCGGTTGGCGTTGCCGTAGATTCCCAGGACCTTTTTCACGTCGGTGCTCCTCGATTGAGTCGATGGAGCGATACGCTAGTTCCCGGGAGTGGGAACCGGTAGTCCGCAAATCAAGTCTCAGAGTCTCGCAGGTGGAACGATGAGTGGTGAGCTGGTGTTCGATCTGAACGCGCTTTTCATCTATGCCAAGGTGGTCGAGCACGGTGGCTTCGCCCCCGCCGGGCGGGTGCTGGGGATTCCCAAGTCGACCATCAGCCGCAAGGTCGCGCAGCTCGAGGCGCGCCTGGGCGTACGCCTGGTGCAGCGCTCGACGCGGCAATTCCAGGTGACCGAGATCGGCCAGGCCTATTACCGTCATTGCGTGGCGATGACGGTGGAAGCGGAGGCTGCCGAGGACGTCATCGAACAGAACCGCTCGGAGCCGTGCGGAATGGTCCGCCTGACCTGCTCGACGCCGCTGCTGCACTTCGAACTGGCGCCGATGCTGGCGCGCTTCATGGCGCAGTATCCGAACGTCGAGCTGTACGTGAAGACCTTCAATCGCCGGGTCGACGTGATCGCCGAAGGCTACGACATCTCGCTGTCGCTGCGTTTCCCGCCGCTGGAGGACAGCGACCTGGTGATGAAGGTGCTGGCACGCAGTCCGCAGGTGCTGGTGGCCAGCCCGGAGCTGCTGGCCCGCTACCGCCCGCCGGAGCTGCCGGCCGACCTGTCGGCGATGCCCTACGTCGGCTGGGAGCGTTCGCGCCTGGACGGCAGCCTGCGGCTGGTCGGCGCGGATGGCAGCAGCGCGGCCCTCAACCTGCGCCCGCAACTGCTCAGCGACGACCTCGGCACCTTGCGCCAGGCGGTGCTGGAGGGCGTCGGGATCGGCGGCCTGCCGCTCTGCGTGGTCAGTCGCGACCTGGCCGAGCGCCGGCTGGTGCGGGTGCTGCCGGAGTGGACGCCGGTGGAAGGCATGGTGGTGGCAATGTTCCCTTCGCGGCGCGGGCTGTTGCCTTCGGTCCGCGCGCTGATCGACTTTCTCGCCGCAGGCTTCGCCGACGCCGCGCAGCGCCAGTACCCGGCGCCGGGCTGAGGCTCAGCGACCGGCGCCCGGGCCGTAGAGTCGGAGCAGTTGCAGGGTCACGCCGTTGGACCAGCCGAAGCCGTCCTGCAGCGGGTACTCGCCACCGCCGCCGCCGCCCTGGTTGCCGCTGATGTCGTATTTCTCCACCAGTTTTCCTTCGCGGTCGTAGACCTGCTGCACCTGGGCGAGGAATCGCCGGCCGATGTCTTCCGCCAGGGCGTCCCGGCCGTAGGCGCGCAGGCCCTGTACGGCGACCCACTGCAAGGGTGCCCAGCCGTTCGGCTCGTCCCATTGCTGGCCGCTGGCACGGGTGGTGGTGGCCAGTCCGCCCGGGCGCAGCAGTTGGGCGGCGACGCTGTCGGCGGTACGACCGGCGCGTTCGGCGGAGGCCAGCCCGGTGAATAGCGGGAAGAGGCTGGCGGCGTTGATCCGCTCGATGGGCCGCCGGCGTTGCCAGTCGTAGTCGGCGTAGTAGCCCGCCGGGTGCCAGAGGTGGTCTTCGATGGCCTGTCGTCGCTTCTCCGCGCGGGCTCCGTAGCCTTGCTCGCAGGCCTTCAGCGCGCTGCTGGCGCAGGCCTTGGCGATGGTTCGTTCGAGATGGTAGAGCAGGGCGTTGAGGTCCACCGGGACGATGGCGGTGGTGCGGATGCTGGCTAGTTCGCGGCCGTCGTCCAGCCAGCGGGAGGAGAAGTCCCAGCCGCTTTCCGCGCCGGCCCGCAGGTCGCGATAGACCTCGCCCGCGGGGCGCTGCGGGGCGCGCGCGGCGGTCGCCCGGTCCTCCAGGAAGGACTCCTGGCGCGGTGTGTCACGGTTGTCCCAGTAGCGGTTCAGCAGGCTGCCGTCGGCCAGTTTCACCACGTGCAGGCGCGCCTCGTTGTGGCGCAGCCCGGCGGAGCCTTCCATCCAGTAGGCGTATTCCTTCTGTAATTGCGGCAGGTAGCGCCGGTAGGCGGCGTCGCCTTCGCGTCTTGCCTGGAGGTCCACCATGTAGGCGAAGAACGGCGGCTGCGAACGGCTCAGGTAGTAGCTGCGGTTACCGTTGGGAATGTGCCCGTAGGTATCGATCAGGTAGGCGAAGTTGTCGAGCATGTCGCGCACCCGCTGGTGCTGCCCGCTCTCCGCAAGGCCGAGCATGGTGAAGTAGGAGTCCCAGTAGTACACCTCGCGGAAGCGTCCGCCGGGGACCACGTAGGGTTTCGGCAGCGGCAGCAGGCTGCTGTGGGCCGGCACCTGCTCGTAGTGGCGGGTCAACGCCGGCCACAGGTCGCTGATGTGGCTGGCGAGATCGGCGCCCGCTTCCGGCGGGGCGGTCTCGACGCTGCCGGACTCCTCGAAGTTGCGGCCGACGAAGGCGCGCAGGTCGAAGCCGGGCCGCTCCCTCTCGCGCAGGTAGTCGGCGCGGATCCGTGCAGGCTCGCGCAGCGGGAGCGCATCGACGAAGTGTTTCTGGTCGCTGAACAGCCGGCTCTCCTGCACCGCCTGGAACAGCTCGGGATAGGCTTCGTCGGGGGCGATCGCGCGTTCGCCGCTGGCGTCCTGCCAACCCCAGGACGCGGGCGGGGTAGGCGCCGGGCCCTGGCTGCAGGCCGCCAGCAGGAGCAGGACCCAGGCCGCGAGCATGGCGCGGGGTAGAGCGGTTCGATCAGGCATCGGCTGTCTCCTCTTCGGCAAACGCCGGGCGCGGATCGGTCGCCGGCGGGGTGCGCCTGGGGCGGCGCGGCAACCCGGCGGGAGGGCCGGGAAGGGCGCTACCCCTGTTTCGGTGAGTCGCGGCGCACGAAGTTCCATCGGAAGGATCGCCAGCGTACCTATCGCTTCCGACAGGTCCTTGCGGATGAACTCCAGCGCTTCGTGCAGGTCCGTCGCAGAAGGGGCGCGAGCCCCCCAGTCGCCGTTTCGCCGTGCCGTTCCCCGCTGCCCGCGCCTTGCGCAGGGCCTCGGCGGTTCGAATCTCCTGCCCGTCCCTTCACGTCGGGAAGCCTGCGTTTCCCGAGAGGAGTGTTTCGCAATGGCCACCGCACTACGCTTCAGACCCCTGGACGCCTTCTACAACGTCCTCAACCCGGTTCCCTTCGGTTTCTTCGTCGCCGCCCTGGTCTTCGACGCCACCTATTTCGCCACGGCGGAGGTGATGTGGGGCAAGAGCGCGGCCTGGCTGATCAGTCTCGGCCTGCTGTTCGCCATCCTGCCCTGCGTCGTCGACCTGTGCCGCGTATGGCTGCTGCGGCGCGCGGCGGTCGTCGCGGCGGCCAGGGTTTCCTCCTTGCTGAAGTTCGCCGGCATCGTCCTGGCCATCTTCAATGCCTTCGTGCACAGCCGCGACGCCTATGCGGTGATGCCGGCCGGGCTATGGCTGTCGATCGCGACGGTGCTGCTGCTGGCGCTGGGAGAGGCGCTCCTGGCGGTATCCGCGGAGGAGGTGGCGCATGGCTAGCCTCCACTCGCTGCGCCCCGTCGCGCTTGCCCTCGGCCTGGTCCTGGCCGGCTGCAACCAGGGGTCGCAGAACGATCCGCAGCAGCAGACCGGCGCCAATCCGGCGCTTCCGGAACCGAAGCACTTCCTTCTGCCGCCGATGAAGGTACCGGAAGGCGTGGGCTGGTCGGGAGAGGCCAAGCCGACGGTGGCCCAGGGCCTGAAGATCGAGAAGATCGCCGATGGCCTGCAACACCCTCGCCAGTTGCTGGTCTTGCCCAACGGCGATGTGCTGGTGGTGGAGGCCAACTCGCCCGGCACCGCGCCGGTGACCACGCCGAAGCAACTCATCGCGGGGATGGTCAAGGGCCAGTCCGGCAAGGCCGGCAAGGGCGGCAACCGCATCACCCTGCTGCGCCGAGCCGGCGCCGAAGGCCAGTGGCAGAAGTACGTGTTCCTGGAAGGGCTGGACTCGCCGTTCGGCGTGCAGCGGGTGGGGGATTACCTGTATGTCGCCAATACCGGGAATATCATGCGCTACCGCTACGTGCCGGGTGAAACCCGGGTCGCCGACCCGGGGATGGAGTTCACCGACCTGCCGGACACCATCAACCACCACTGGACCAAGGCGCTGCTCGCCAGTCCCGACGGGCGCAAGCTCTACGTGGGCGTCGGTTCGAACAGCAACATCACCGAGAACGGCGCGGCGATCGAATACCGTCGCGCGGCGATTCTCGAGGTGGACGTCGCCAGCCGCGGCAGCCGCATCTACGCCTCCGGCCTGCGCAACCCGACCGGCCTGCAGTGGGAACCGGTCTCCGGCAAGCTGTGGACCATCGTCAACGAGCGCGACGAGATCGGCAACGACCTGGTCCCGGACTACCTGACCTCGGTACGGGAGGGCGGCTTCTACGGCTGGCCCTACAGCTACTTCGGCCAGCACCTGGATTCGCGGGTGAAGCCGCAGCGTCCCGACCTGGTGGCGAAGGCCATCGTCCCCGACTACGCGCTGGGTTCCCACGTGGCCGCGCTGGGCCTGTTCTTCTACACCGGCAACGAGTTGCCCGAGCGCTATCGCAACGGCGCCTTCGTCAGCGAGCACGGCAGTTGGAACCGCTCGCCGGTCAGCGGCTTCCAGGTGGTCCATGTGCCGTTCGCCGACGGCAAGCCCGCCGGTGCGCCGCAGCCGGTGGTGACCGGGTTCGTCTCCGCGGACGAGAAGCAATTGTTCGGCGCGCCGGTGGGGTTGGCGCAGGCGGCCGACGGCGCGTTGCTGATCGCCGACGACGTCGGCAACGCGATCTGGCGGGTGAGCGCCGCGGGCACCGACTAGCGGCCCGCTCGACGGTGTCCGGGCCGGAGCTGGCGGTCCGGGCACGGTGCTGCGGTCCGGCGCAGTAAATCCGTGCGTCCCTCCTGCGTCTCCTGTGCATCCGATCCGCGAATGCCGCCCCTGGCGGCCGGATCGCCGGTTGCCAGTGGAACACCACCACGCCTTGAGGGTTGAAGACATGCACGTCGCCACCAGCGTCATCGAAGACCAGCCGCTCCGCGCCACCCCGGCGGAGGGCGAAACGCTCTACGAGTTCTCCCAGTCGCCCTTGCTGGAACGGCAAAGCCGCCAGGAGTCCAACGCGCGCAGCTATCCGCGGCGGATTCCGCTGGCGCTGAAGAAGGCCAGGGGGCTGCTGGTGGAGGACGTCGAGGGGCGTACCTTCATCGATTGCCTGGCCGGCGCCGGCACCCTGGCGCTGGGGCACAACCATCCGGTGGTGATCGAGGCGATCCGCCAGGTTCTGGCCGACGAGCTGCCGCTGCACACCCTCGACCTGACCACCCCGGTGAAGGACCAGTTCGTCCAGGACCTGTTCGGCCTGCTGCCGCCGGCGCTGGCCGCCGAGGCGAAGATCCAGTTCTGCGGCCCGACCGGCACCGACGCGGTGGAAGCCGCGCTGAAACTGGTACGCACCGCCACCGGGCGCAGCACCATCCTGTCGTTCCAGGGCGGCTACCACGGCATGAGCCAGGGCGCGCTGGGGCTGATGGGCAATCTCGGACCGAAGAAGCCGCTGGGCGCGGTGCTCAGCACGGGCGTGCAGTTCCTGCCGTATCCCTACGATTACCGTTGCCCGTTCGGTCTCGGCGGCGAGGCGGGGGTCAAGGCGAACCTGCACTACCTGGAGAACCTGCTGAACGATCCGGAAGGCGGCGTGCAGTTGCCGGCGGCGGTGATCGTCGAGGTGGTCCAGGGCGAGGGCGGCGTGGTCCCGGCCGATCTCGACTGGCTGCGCGGCTTGCGGCGGATCACCGAGCAGGCCGGGGTGGCGCTGATCGTCGACGAGATCCAGAGCGGCTTCGCCCGTACCGGCAGGATGTTCGCCTTCGAGCACGCCGGCATCGTCCCCGACGTGGTGGTGCTGTCCAAGGCCATCGGCGGCAGCCTGCCGCTGGCGGTGGTGGTCTACCGCGAATGGCTGGACAAATGGCAGCCCGGCGCCCACGCCGGCACCTTCCGCGGCAACCAGATGGCCATGGCCGCCGGTTCGGCGGTGATGCGCTACCTGAAGGAACACGACCTGGCGGCCCACGCGGCGGCCATGGGCGAGCGCCTGGCCGAGCACCTGCGCATCCTCCAGCGCGACTATCCGCAACTGGGCGATATCCGCGGTCGGGGGCTGATGCTCGGGGTCGAGATCGTCGACCCGCAGGGCGAGGCGGATGCCCTCGGTCATCCGCCGACCGACGGCGCCCTGGCCTCGCGGGTCCAGCGCGAGTGCCTGAGGCGCGGCCTGATCCTCGAACTGGGCGGCCGCCACGGCAGCGTGGTGCGCTTCCTGCCGCCGCTGATCATCGGCGCCGAACAGATCGACGAGGTGGCCCGGCGTTTCGCCCGCGCCCTCGGCGCGGCGCTGGCCGGCTAATTTTCCCGCCGGGCTTTTCGTTATCCAACGCAAGGGCCGTGCTGCGCGCGGCCGTTCGATCCCATCAGGAGCAAGCAATGACTTCAGTGTTCGACCGTGACGACATCCAGTTCCAGGTAGTGGTCAACCATGAGGAGCAGTATTCCATCTGGCCGGAATACAAGGAGATTCCCCAGGGCTGGCGGGCGGCCGGCAAGAGCGGCCTGAAGAAGGACTGCCTGGCCTACATCGAGGAAGTCTGGACCGACATGCGCCCGCTGAGCCTGCGCCAGCACATGGACAAGGCGGCCGGCTGAGTGGGCGGTACGCCCGTACGGCTGTTCTGCCTGCCGTATTCCGGCGCCAGCGCCATGACCTACAGCCGCTGGCGGCGCAAGCTGCCGGCCTGGCTGGCGGTGCGTTCGGTGGAGTTGCCGGGGCGCGGGGCGCGGATGGCCGAGCCGTTGCAGACCGACCTGGCGAGCCTGGCGCAGCAACTGGCGCGCGAGCTGCACGACGAGGTCCGCCAGGGCCCCTACGCGATGCTCGGCCACAGCCTCGGCGCCTTGCTCGCCTGCGAGGTGCTGTATGCCTTGCGCGAACTGGGTTGCCCGACGCCGCTGGGGTTCTTCGCCTGCGGCACCGCGGCGCCGTCGCGACGCGCCGAGTATGACCGCGGTTTCGCCGAACCGAAGAGCGACGCCGAGCTGATCGCCGACCTGCGCGACCTGCAAGGTACGCCGGAAGAGGTGCTGGGCAACCGCGAGCTGATGAGCCTGACCCTGCCGATCCTGCGCGCTGATTTCCTGCTCTGCGGCAGCTATCGTCACCAGCGGCGCCCGCCGCTGGCCTGTCCGATCCGAACGCTTGGCGGCAGGGAGGACAAGGCCAGCGAGGAACAGTTGCTGGCCTGGGCCGAGGAAACCCGCAGCGGTTTCGGACTGGAGTTGTTCGACGGCGGGCACTTCTTCATCCATCAGCGCGAGGCCGAGGTGCTGGCGGTCGTCGAGCGCCAGGTCGAGGCCTGGCGCGCGGGGCAGGGCGCCGCGGCGTTGGTGGTGGAGTCGGCGGCGATCTGCTGATGCCCGCGAGGGCGCCATAGGCCCTGCGGCGGGTCCGATGTCGACGAAAAAAAGGCCGGGGAGCAGCGCTCCCCGGCCTTTTTCGTTACGAGGCGCGGCTCAGCCTTTACCGGCCAGCAGCCCTTCGACTATCGCTTTCATGTCGCTTTCCAGGCCGGCCACCGGGTCCGCCGCCTCGGTGTCCACCACTACCAGGCGTGCGCCGCTGGCGGCGATGGCATCGGCGAGGGGCTTGGGTGGCTGGCGATGGTGCAGGACCAGGGCGATGTCCTCGCTCTTCAGCTCCTCGGCGAAAGCCTGGATATTGGTCTCGGTCCAGCCGTCGTCGGCCTGGATCTCCACGTCCAGCGGGTCCAGGTTGAGCCCGGCGAGCAGGTAGCCGAGGCGTTCGGAGAGGCTGATCACGCTGAGGTTGTCGGCCTTCGCCAGGCGAGTCTCGTTACTGGCGGTCGCTTCCAGCAATTGCTTCTTCAGTGTCGCCAGGTTGGCCTGGATGGTCGCTGCGGCGCCGGGCGCCAGGCGTTCCAGGTCGCTGGCAAGGACATCGGCCATGCGCCCCAGGTTGGTCGGGTTGAGCCAGGGGTAGGCATGCAGGTCGCTGCCGGGGCGCAGGGCGATGCCGGGCAGGGCGCCATCCACCGGACGCGCGGCGTCGATCTCGACGATACGGATATTGCTACGGCGGGCCAGCGGGTAGAGCGGGTCGTCGCTCCAGATCGAGCGCAGGTCGATCACCGCGTCGGCCTGCCCGGCGGCCTTGGCCAGGCCGCCGGCGCCGCGCCCGGCGAAGAACGAGGCCTGGCGGCTGGCCGGCAGGTTGGCCGGGGCGACCCGTTGCAGCTTGACCTCGGTGTCCCGCAGCAGGCGTTCGGCGAGGGCGTGGGTGACCGGCAGGCTGGCCAGTACCGTGACTTGCGCGGACTGAGCCGCGGCCGGCGTCGCGGCGAGGGCCGGGAGCGGGCCGGCGAGTCCGGCGCAAGCCAGGGCCAGGGCGAGGCAATGGGGTTTCAGGTTCATCCGGGGGTTCCTTTCAGGTGCGGCAGGCAGCCGCGAGCGATGGCGGCGAGGCCGAAGGCCAGGCCGGCGACCAGGATGATCGCGGCGCCGGAGGGAATCGGCAGGTCGAACATGATCGGCAGCAGGATACCGGCCAGCGTGCTGACGGTGGCGATCAGCACCGCCAGCCAGAAGAACCCTTTCAGCGACTGGCTAACCAGGCGCGCCGCCGCCGCCGGGATCACCAGCAGGGCACCGACCAGGATCGCGCCGATCACTTTCACCGCGGCGACGGTGACCAGGGTCACCAGGGCCACGAACAGGTAGTCCAGGCTCTTCACCGCGACCCCGCGCACCGCCGCCAGTTGCGGGTTGAAGCTGGCCAGCATGATGCGGTTGTACAGCGGCAGGGCCAGGCACGGCACCAGCACGGCGACCGCCGCCAGCACCGCGAGGTCATGGCCGTTCACGGTCAGCACCGAGCCGAACAGCACGTTCTCGAGGATATGCACGTTGATCTTGCCCGCCAGCACCAGCAGCAGGCTGGCGCCGAGCGCCAGGGACACCGAGAGGAACACCCCGATCAGGGTGTCCGGGGCCAGGCCGGTGCGGTTGCGCAGGTAGTTGAGCAGGACGCCGAACAGCAGGCAGTAGCCGAACAGGCTGCCGTAGGGCCCGGTGTAGGGCTCGCCGAGGAGGATGCCGATGGCCACGCCGGTGAGCGCGGCGTGGCCGACCGCCTCGGAGAAGAAGGCGAAGCGCTTGACCACCACCAGGGTGCCGAGGCCGCCGAGCACCGGGCCGATCAGCAGGCCGGCGAGGAGCGCGTTGACGACGAAGCCGTAGGCCAGGGTCTCCGGCAGGTAGCCGGCGGCGGCCCAGGCCTGGACGGCCTGGCGCAGTTGTTCGTAGGCGTCGTTCATCGGCTGGCCTCCGCGTTCTTCCGGGGCTGGGTGGAGAACAGCGTGAGCAGGCGTTCCGGGGTCAGGCTGCTGGCCGCCGGACCGTCGAACAGCAGGTGGCGGTTGAGACCGCTGACCCGGTCGGCGAGGCGGCCGACGGCCTCCAGGTCGTGCTCGATCCAGAGCACGGTGACGCCGGCCTGGCGCCAGTCCAGCAGCAGCCGCTCGAAGACCTGGATGCCGCCCTCGTCGAGGGCCGACATCGGTTCGTCCAGCACCAGCAGTTGCGGCGGCGGTACCAGGCCCTGGGCCAGCAGCACGCGCTGGCGCTCGCCGCCGGAGAGGGCGCCCATGCGCCGACCGCGCTTGGCCAGCATGCCGACCCGCTCCAGGGCCGCGTCGATCGCCGGGCGCCGGCTGCGCGACAGGCCGAGGAAGGCCGGACGGCGCTGGCACATGGCGGCCATGAAATCGTCGACGGTGAGCGGCAGGCCGCGGTCGAACTCCAGCGCCTGCGGCACGTAGCCGATGCAGCCGGGCGCGCCGGGCCACTCCAGGCGCAGCTCGCCGCGATGCGGCATCTGCCCGAGCAGGGTCTTGACCAGCGAACTCTTGCCGCCGCCGTTCGGTCCGACCAGCGCGTGCACGCTACCGGCCTCGACGCGCAGGCGCACGCCATCGAGGATGCGGCTGCCGCCGAGGCTCAGGTCGATCCCGGCGAACTCGATGGCCGGCCCGCAAGGCGTGGCGCAAAGCCGTTCGGCCACGGTCATGCGCCGGACTCCTGGATGGCGCGGACCACGGTGTCGAGGTTGCGCGCCATTTCTTCCTCGTACTTGCCGGCGCTGTAGTCGCCATAGGAAATGTGCGACAGCGAATAGAGCTTCACCCCGGACTCGCGCTGGATGGTCTCGACGTAGGTGGAGGGGAAGTCGATCTCGGAGAAGATCACCTTCACGTCCAGCGCCTTGAGCTGGTCGATGGTCTTCTTCAACTGGCTCGGACTCGGCTCGATGCCGTGGGCCGGCTCGACCACGGCGGTGACTTCCAGGCCGAATTCGCGCAGCAGGTAGTCGTAGGCGCCGTGGATGGTGGCGACGCGGAAGTCGGCGGCCGGGGCCTTGTTCAGCCGCGCCAGGGCGTCGGCGCGCAGGGCCCGCAGGCGCTTGGCGTAGGCCCGGGCGTTGCGGGTGTAGGCCTTGGCGTTGGCCGGGTCGAGCTTGCCCAGTTCGCGGGCGATGGTGTTGACCTGGGTGATCGAGGCGCTGATGGACAGGAAGGTGTGCGGGTTGACCACCTTGCCGGCGCCGCGCGCGGCCATGCCGGTGGCGGCCAGCAGCGGCACCTTGGCGTTGGCCTCGATCACCGGGATGCCGGGCTTTTCGCTGGAGGCGATCATGCGCTCGGCGAAATCGTCGTGGCCGACGCCGTTGAGCACCACCACGTCGAGCGTGCCGATGCGCTTGATGTCCTCGGCGCGCGGCTCGTAGGCATGCGGGTTGAAACCGGCGGGGATCAGCGGCACCACCTCGGCCTTGTCGCCGACGATGTTGCTCACGTAGCTGTAGTAGGGATGCAGGGTGATGCCGATGCGCAGGCGCTTGCCGTCTTCGGCCTGGGCCAGCGGGGCGAGCAGGGCCAGCAGCAGGGCGGCCAGCAGGGCGCGGCCCGGGAGGAGGGCGGCGAGGCCGCGCGGACGGGATGAGCGACGGGAGAACAGCATGGAAAAACGCCTTCTGTGGAGTCGATGTGCGATCAATGGCGGTGCTGACGGGTCACGCCGGCGTCGAAGCGGCTGACCACCTGGCGCCAGCCGGCGTCGGCCAGGGCGCGGGCGTCGCCCGGTACGGCGCCGGCAGCGGCCGCGGCGGGCTTCAGCCAGACTTCGGCGGGGTCGAGCAGCAGGAGGAACGAGCCGGCCACCCCGGGCTTGCCGCTGACGCCCAGGTAGCTCGGACGCCCGGCGGTTTCGCCGTGGCTCCAGCGGTGCTCGCCGCGGCTGCTCGCGGCGACGTCGGCGACGAAGGGCGGGAAGCCCTCGGCGGCCAGTTCGTCGACGGAGGGCGCGGCTTCGCCGTCGTCCAGGCGCGCCTGGATGTCTTCGGCGGCGACCTGCAGGTCGGCATAGATGCCCTGTTCGGCGGCATTCAGGTCGAGCCGGGCGTCCACCTGGTGGGCGTCCAGGGCTTGCGCTTCATGGGACTGCTGGCGCAGCCCGACCACCGTGGCGGCGAGGGCCAGGATCAGCACGCTGCCGAGCAGTACGTAGAGGGTCTCGTGGCCGGCGCCGGCCGGGCGGACGGTTTCGACGCTCATGGCGCGGCGATGTCGGCGTGGTCGATTTCCACCACGTGGCCGGGACCGGCGTCGAACAGCACGTAGAACTCGCCGTCGGGACGCTTGAAGGTCAGGGTCGAGTCGGCGCCGAGCTTGCCGGGAACCAGGATCTGCTCGTCGTAGCCGATCACGTCGAGGGTTACGCCGGGGGCGCCGCTGCCGTCGGAGAAGCCGCCCTTGCAGCGGATCTCGCCGGCCTGCACTTCCTCGCATTCGCAGATCGGGTTGTGCGCCAGGGCCGCGCCGCTCAGGCCGAGCAACAGGGCGGCCAGGGGCAGGCGCCAGGGGCGGGTGTGGATGCTCATTGCTTACCTCGTTTGTTCAGCCAGGCCACGGTGGCGGGGGATGCCTCGGCCAGGGGAATGGAAGCCTGGTGCATGGAGCCGTCCCAGCCTTCCATGGTGATCCACAGCTCGGCGTCGGGCCGGGTGCGCGGCGGGATCGGCACGCTGGTGCCCATGCGGTAGGGGCTGCCGAAGAAGATCACCCCGGCGGCACGCAGGCTGCGCGGCTTGCCGATGCGCAGGTAGGTCGCCTTGACCTGGGGAATGCAGGCCTGGCAGAGGGCGGCATTGAAGTCCTTCATGAAGCCGGCGGGGCCTTCGTCGTGCGGCGGTTCGATACGCCATTCGGCGAGCTTGAGACTCCAGGGGCCTACCTGGACTTCGCCGATCTCGCGTTCACCCAGTCCGCTGCTGCCAGAGAACAACGCCATGTCGGCAAAATAACGCGGCATGAAACCGAGCGGGATCAGGATCAGCAGAACGTTCAGGTGGAAACGCCAGCGCAGCCAGAACTGGCGCAGCGGCGAAACGGGCTGGGTAACGGCGGCCTTGCTCATGGCTGTCCCTCCGCGGTCTGGTTGGCCATTACCGGCGCCGGCTTGGCCGGTTTCGGCTGGCGCGCCGGGCGCTTGCCGCGCTTGACCAGCGCGGCGGTGGCCTGTGCGGTGCGCTTGCTCCAGATCAGCAGGCCGCTGAGCACCATCATGCTCAGCAGCAGGCCGAAGACGAACCAGATCAGCTTGACCCAGATACCGCCGAAATCGCCGGTGTGCAGGGGACGCATGGATTCGGTGACGAACTGCAGGGGGGTACGGTCGCTGAGCAGGCGGGTGGTTTCGATCTTGCCGGTATAAGGGTTCAGCGCGGCCGACTGGAACATGAGCGGATACCAGCCGCGTCCGGCCACGAACATCGGGCTGTAGGCGTTGCCGGGCAGGAACACCGCGCTGGCCTCCAGGCTGGGGATACGCCCGGTGACGAGCCGCACCGCCTCGTCCAGCTCGATGTATGGAACCTTCTGACCGGGTGCGGCGCGGGGCACGTCGGCGCGTGCGATGACCGGAGGGATGCCGTCGTTGGTCAGGGTGACGTGGTTGTCGGCAAGGATGGCCTGGATCAGGAACCAGGTGCCGGTGATGGAAATCAGGGCGATGAACCAGATCGACCAGATGCCGCTCAGGCGATGGAAGTCGCCCCAGAAGATCCGGGCGCCCTGGTTGATGCGTAATCTGGGTTTGAGAAAGCCCTTCCAGAATCGTTTATAGACCACCAGCCCGGTGATGAGCGATGCCAGCATGGGGAGGCCGAGCAGCGAGACCATGTACCAGCCCCAGCTGTAGCCGTTGTTGAACGGAACCAGCCACCATCCGTGCAGGGCACGGGTGAACTGACGAAAGTCGAAGGAGGGGCTTTCGCCCTGGATGGCGCCGGTGTAGGGGTTGATGTACAGGGTCGCCTCGCTGCCGCCGGGATAGCTGACCTCGGCAGTAAGGGCGAAATGCTCTTCGTCGGGGCGCTGGATGGATTCGACCAGGAGGTCCGGTTGGGCTTCGTTGATCGCCTTCAGGACCTGGCTGAAGCTGAGCGGCTCGGCATCTTCGTAGGGCTTGCTGGCCCGGACGTCAGGGTTGGCCAGCCAGACGATCTCCTGGCTGACCACCGCCAGGGTGCCGGTGACGCAGACGATCAGGACGAAGAACCAGATGGGCAGGGCCAGCCAGCTGTGGACGAGGAACCAGAGTCTGGAGCGGGACTTTTTCGACATGAGGCTAACGGTAGGTTAGGGGTCGTGGGCACCGACCATGGGTTGCGGGGACTGGATGCGCCCCGTTCATCCATATAGGACGAATGAGGCCGGTAGAACCTGAAGGGGAAGATGAAAGCAAATGTTTCGCAGTTGCTTTCAGCCTGGTGCCGGCGGCTTGTCCGAGGGCTTCCGTAAACGCCTGATGGCTATGCAAAAAAACCGATCGGCCAAGGTGCGACCGGAAGTCGCTGTCCGGTTAATTTTCACGATGTGTCGTCCGTTTCACATGAATGACCGAGCCCCGCGCTCGTTGCCCATGTGCACGGAAGAAGACCGATGAACGCAGAAGATTCCCTCAAGCTTGCCCGCCGCTTTATCGAACTACCCGTTGAGAAGCGTCGGGTCTTCCTCGAAACCCTGCGAGGGGAGGGAATCGATTTCTCGCTGTTCCCGATTCCGGCCGGCGTGTCTTCGGCCGAGCGCGACCGCCTGTCCTACGCCCAGCAGCGCATGTGGTTCCTCTGGCACCTGGAGCCACAGAGTGGCGCCTACAACCTGCCCAGCGCGGTGCGCCTGAACGGGCCGCTGGACCGCCAGGCGCTGGAGCGCGCCTTCGCCAGCCTGGTGCAGCGTCACGAAACCCTGCGCACGGTGTTCCCGCGCGGCGCCGACGACAGCCTGGCGCAGGCGCCCCTGCAACGCCCGCTGGAGGTTGCCTTCGAGGATTGCAGCGGCCTGCCCGAGGCCGAGCAGGAAGCCCGCCTGCGCGAGGAGGCGCAGCGCGAGTCGTTGCAGCCGTTCGACCTGTGCGAGGGGCCGTTGCTGCGGGTCCGCCTGATCCGCCTGGGCGAGGAGCGGCATGTGCTGCTGTTGACCCTGCATCACATCGTGTCCGACGGCTGGTCGATGAACGTGCTGATCGAAGAATTCAGTCGTTTCTACAGTGCCTATGCGACTGGCGCGGAGCCCGGCCTGCCGGCCTTGCCGATCCAGTACGCCGATTACGCCCTGTGGCAGCGCAGCTGGCTGGAGGCCGGCGAGCAGGAGCGCCAGCTGGAGTACTGGCGCGGCAAGCTCGGCGAGCGGCATCCGGTCCTGGAGTTGCCGACCGACCACCCGCGTCCGGTGGTTCCCAGCTACCGTGGCAGCCGTTACGAGTTCAGCATCGAGCCGGCCCTGGCCGAGGCCCTGCGCGGCACCGCCCGACGCCAGGGGCTGACCCTGTTCATGCTGTTGCTCGGCGGCTTCAATATCCTCCTGCAACGCTATAGCGGGCAGACCGACCTACGGGTCGGCGTCCCCATCGCCAACCGCAACCGCGCCGAGGTGGAAGGGCTGATCGGCCTGTTCGTCAACACCCAGGTGCTGCGCTCGGTATTCGACGGCCGCACGTCGGTGGCGACCCTGCTGGCCGGGCTCAAGGACACCGTGCTTGGCGCCCAGGCCCATCAGGATCTGCCGTTCGAGCGCCTGGTCGAGGCGTTCAAGGTCGAGCGCAGCCTGAGCCACAGCCCGCTGTTCCAGGTGATGTACAACCACCAGCCGTTGGTGGCCGACATCGAGGCGCTGGACAGCGTGGCCGGCCTGAGCTTCGGCCAGCTCGACTGGAAGAGCCGTACCACCCAGTTCGACCTGAGCCTGGATACCTACGAGAAGGGCGGCCGCCTGTACGCCGCGCTGACCTACGCGACCGACCTGTTCGAGGCGC